>JALSNA010000129.1 GCA_026987255.1 Hyphomicrobiales bacterium
TGAGGGACTTCACGCCGGTCATTTCGGCATATCTGGCCTGCAGGGCGGCGATGACCTTGCGCGATTTGTCGCGCAGGGCGCGCTGCTCATCGAGCCCGGGCAGATATCCGGGGCGCACGAAGCCGCCATCGCGGGCCATCAGGGGCAGATCATCGGCCAGGGCGGCGCGCAAGGTCCCGGCCAGGCCGTCATCGGGCCGCGCCAGGGTCTCAAGGGCCGCCGCCAGCAACTCCGGGGGGGCGCCAAGGGAGGCCGCCTCCCGTGCCGCGCGGGCCATGTCCGCCGCCGCCTCGAGGGCGGCCATGATGGCGGCCAGATCGCGCGGGCCGCCGCGCCCCAAAGTGAGGCGCGAGAGCGCCCGCTCCATGTCCGGGGCGCGGCCCAGGGACTCGCGCAGGGCGGCGCGGACATCGGGCTCCGTGGTCAGCCAGGCGATGGCGTCCAGGCGCGCATTGATGGCCGGCGCACCGGTCAGGGGGCTGGCGATGTCCTCGGCCAGCAGCCGCCCGCCGGGGCCGGTGCGGGTCAAGTCCACACAATCGAGCAAGGAGCCGGCGCGCCTGCCCGCCAGGGTGCGCGAAATCTCCAGGGAAGCGCGGGTGGCGGCATCTATGTGCATGAAGGCCCCGGCCTGCTGGCGGGAAGGGGGCTTCATGGCCGGCAGGGCGCCGGTCTGGGTCAGGGCGATATAATCGAGCAAGGCCCCGGCGGCGGCCACCTCGGGGCGCGAAAACTGGCCGAAGCCCTCCAGGGCGGCGACGGAAAAATGCTGCTTCAGGATGCGTTCGCCGCCGGAGCTGGAAAACCGCGCCGCGGGCAGGACCGTCAGGGCCGCCCCCAGGGGCTTGAGGATGGCGGCGAAGGATTCGTCCTGCATCAGGGAATCGGCAACCAGCAGCTCGCCGGGCTCCAGACGCGCCAGCTCGGCGGAGAGGTTCCCGGCCGCCGTTTCGCAGACATGGAAATCGCCGGTGGAAATATCCGCCCAGGCCAGGCCCAGCGCGCCGGTGGCCTTCAGCCGCGCCAGGGCGGCCAGGTAATTGTGGCGGGCAGGCTCGAGCAGGTTGTCCTCGGTGAGGGTGCCCGGGGTGACCAGGCGCACCACCTCGCGGCGCACCACCGCCTTGGCGCCGCGCTTCTTTGCCTCGGCGGGGTCTTCCATCTGCTCGCAGACGGCCACCCGGTGCCCGGCGTCTATGAGCTTGTGCAGATAGTCCTGTGCCGCATGCACCGGCACGCCGCACATGGGGATGTCCTGCCCGGCGTGCTTGCCGCGCCTGGTCAGGGCGATGCCCAGACAGCGCGAGGCGATGACCGCATCATCGAAGAACAGCTCGTAGAAGTCCCCCATGCGGTAGAACAGCAGGTATCCGGGATTGGCCGCCTTGAGCTCCAGATACTGGGCCATGGCGGGGGTGGCCCTGGCGCTTGCGCCCTTGCCGGCGCGGGAGGCGTTGCGGCCTTGCTGTGTCATGCTTTCAAGCCCCTTCAGGACACCCTTGCGCAAGAAAAACCCGGCTGGCCGAAATAGATGATTTTCCCCATTGACACGGCCTGATGGCAGGCTCAATGCTTTTGCCGCCCATTTTCCTGATCAATTCCTGACCAAGGGATCAAGACCGCGCCAGTCTCCATGCTTTTCTAGCGGCAAACCGGGAATCTTTCAAAGCCATGATGAAAAAAAGACCACAGCCCGCCCACCAGGCGGTGTCCGATGCCGAAGCCTTGGCCTATCACGCGGAGGAACCGGCCGGCAAGGTGGCCATCCGCGCCACCAAGCCCATGGCCACCCGGCATGATCTGTCCCTGGCCTATTCACCGGGCGTGGCCGCGCCCGTGCAGGCCATCGCCGATGATCCGGACAAGGCCTACGACTATACCGCAAAAGGCAATTTCGTCGCCGTGGTGACCAACGGCACCGCCATTCTCGGCATGGGCAACTTAGGGCCCCTGGCCGCCAAGCCGGTGATGGAGGGCAAGGCGGTCCTGTTCAAGCGATTCGCCGACGTCGACGCCATGGACATCGAACTGGACGCGAAAACGCCAGAGGAGGTCATCGCCGCGGTGCGCTGCCTGGGGCCGACCTTCGGCGGCATCAATCTGGAAGACATCAAGGCGCCGGAATGCTTTGTCATCGAACGGGCGCTGAAGGAACAGATGGACATCCCGGTCTTCCATGACGACCAGCACGGCACGGCAATCATCGCCACCGCCGGGCTGATCAACGCCCTGGACATCACCAAACGCGATTTGAAAAAGACAAGGATGGTCTGCCTGGGGGCGGGGGCGGCGGCCCTGGCCACCTTGCATCTGGTGCATTGCCTGGGGCTGCCGAAGCAGAACATCATCCTGGTGGACACCAAGGGGGTGGTGCATCCGGGGCGCAACGAGGGGATGAACGAGTGGAAGGAGCAATGGGCCAACCCCAAGACCAAGGCGCGCACCCTGCAGGAGGCGCTCGATGGGGCGGACGTGTTCTTCGGCCTGGCGGCCAAGGATGCCCTGAGCCCGGAGATGATCGAGAAGATGGCCCCCAATCCGATCATTTTCGCCATGGCCAATCCCGACCCGGAGATCGACCCGGAGGTGGTGGCCAGGGTGCGCCCGGACGCCATCATGGCCACCGGGCGGTCGGACTACCCCAACCAGGTCAACAATGTGCTGGGCTTTCCCTACATCTTCCGCGGTGCGCTGGACGTGCGGGCCAGCGCCATCAATGACGAGATGAAGCTGGCCGCCGCCCATGCGCTGGCGGAAATGGCGCGCGAGGATGTGCCCGACGAGGTGGCCGCCGCCTACCAGGGGCTCAAGCTGACCTATGGCAAGGACTACATCATCCCCACGCCGTTTGATCCGCGGCTGATGTCGCGCATCCCGGTGGCGGTGGCGCGCGCCGCCATGGAGACCGGCGTGGCGCGCCGCAAGATCAGCAATCTGGAAGCCTATGCCGAGCGCCTCTCGGCGCGGCTCGATCCCTTCATCGCCACCTTCCAGGGAGTCTTTGCCCAGGTGCGCATGCTGCCGCGCAAGGTGATTTTCGCCGAGGGCGAGGAGGACCGCATGATCCGCGCCGCCAATGCCTATGTGGCCGGCGGTTTTGGCGAGGCGGTGCTGGTGGGCCGCGAGGAGATCATCCGCGCACAGCTGGAAGAGACCGGCCAGGAGCTCCACGAGGGGGTGCAGATCGCCAATGCCCGGCTGTCATCGCGCAACGAGGATTACGCCATCTACCTCTATGAGCGCTTGCAGCGGCAGGGCTTTCTCATGCGTGACTGCCAGAGGCTGGTCAACACCGACCGCAATGTCTTTGGCGCCTGCATGGTGGCGCTGGGCGAGGCCGATGCCCTGGTCACCGGGCTGACGCGCAAGTTTTCCATCGCGCTGGAGAACATCCGGCTGGCCATCGACCCCAAACCGGGGCACAGGCCGATCGGCTATTCGGTCATCCTCACGCGCGGCGAGCCGATCATCGTCGCCGACACCTCCATCCAGGAGATGCCCGATGCCTGCGATCTGGCGGACATTGCCGAGGAGGCGGCTGCCGTTTCAAGGCGTTTTGGCCATGTGCCGCGGGTGGCCCTGTTGTCCTATTCCACCTTCGGCCATCCCAAGGGGGACCGGGTGAAAAACACCCGCGACGCAGTGGCCGAGCTGGACCGGCGGCATCCCAATTTCGAATATGACGGGGAGATGTCGGTGGATGTGGCGCTGTCCATGGAGGCGATGAAGCTCTATCCCTTCTGCCGTCTGTCGGGGCCGGCCAACGTGCTGATCATGCCGGCGGCGCATTCGGCCTCCATCTCGACCAAATTGCTGCAAAACGCCGGCGGGGTGCGGGTGCTGGGGCCTTTGATCTCCGGTTTCGACCGCTCGGTGCAGATCGCCTCCATGTCGGCCACGGCGGCGGATGTCATGAACCTGGCCGTCATGGCCGCCTACAACTCCCATGCGTGAGTGTTTTGCGCCCGGGCCGGCCGCCTTCCGCAAGGGAGTTTGTGACACTCTGGCGTGATTCCGCATTTGCGCTATTGTTACGCCCTAGGGTCAGGACTCATAAAGAGGGATGACATATGCAGGATTTAGGCAAAATATCAGCTTTCTTTCGTCCGCGGGCAATACCTGAAGGTATTGTCGAGGGCGAAAGGACGCTGATATGCAGCATA
>JALSNA010000130.1 GCA_026987255.1 Hyphomicrobiales bacterium
ATAGACATGCAAAATCAGCACGCCTGCCTGCCCCCTGGCGTGCGGGCTGATGGAGGACACGTTGAACGCCCTTTACACGGGCTTCAAGAAGACCTTCCAGGATGCCTTCAAGGGGGTGACGCCGCAATACCGGGCCATCGCCACCGTTGTGCCATCGAAGAGCGCGGCGGAGACCTATGCCTGGCTCGGCGACATGCCGCGCATGCGCGAATGGATCGGTGACCGGGTGATCCGCGAGATCGGCGCGCATGACTACACCATCCGCAATCGCAAGTTCGAGGACTCGGTGCGCGTCAAGCGCGAGCGCATCGAGGATGACCAGTTCGGCCTTTACAAGCCGATGTTCGCCGAGATGGGCCGCGCCGCCGCCGAGCACCCGGACGAGCTGGTGTTTGGCGCGCTGCTGCGCGGGTTCACCAGCGAGTGCTACGATGGCCAGTTCTTTTTCGACGCCGACCATCCGGTGGGCGGCGGCACGGTGAGCAACATGCAGGATGGCTCCTCCGAGCCGTGGTTCCTGCTGGATGTGTCGCGCGCCGTGAGGCCGCTCATCTTCCAGGAACGCATCAAGGCCGGCAAGCTGATCAAGCTCGACCGGGAGGAGGACGCCAATGTCTTCCACCGCGACGAATATGTCTATGGCGTGCGCGGGCGATACAACGCCGGCTATGGCTTCTGGCAGATGGCCTTCGGCTCCAAGGCGGCGCTGACCCCTGCCAACTTCAAGGCGGCGCGCACCGCCATGCGCAAGCTGACCAATGACGAGGGCGCGCCGCTGGGCGTTCGTCCCGGGCTCATTGTCGTCGGGCCGGGCAACGAGGATGCGGCGCGCGAGATGTTCGAGGCCGAGCGCACCAGCTCCGGCGCCACCAACACCCTGCGCGGCGCGGTGAAGATCATCGTGAGCGGATGGCTGGCATGACGGAGGCGAAAATGACCCAGGCAAATCAGGATTCGGGAACGGCCGGTGAGGCGAAAAAGCCCGCGGCGGCACGGTGGTGGGGCAGAGCTTCGGCGTAGCGGCGGACAGGCCGGCGTGTTTCAATCTCATGCAGCTGGATCCAATGCTGGAGGCTGTTCATGAACGCCTTTCAGGCGTTGTCATCGAGTGCCAGCCCTGGGGCGCCTTCATCCGGCGCCATGACCGTCCGGGCACGCTGTTCTATTGCGACCCGCCCTATTGGGGCAACGAGACGGATTATGGCCGAGGCATCTTCAACCGCGAGGATTTCACGGCGCTGGCCGGCACCCTGCGCCAGATAAAGGGCCACTTCGTGCTGTCGATCAACGACGTGCCGGAAATCCGCAAGCTGTTCGCCTGGGCCAGCATCGAGGAGGTGCAGACCACCTACAGCATCTCGAAACAGGCCGCCAAGCGCGCCTGTGAGCTGATCATCACCTCTGCAACCCAAGGATGAGACATCCTCGCTGCCAGTAGAGACAAAACCGATCACGAAATGTGTCGCCCCCAATCACGAAAACTGTCGTGCTACATCTGCAAATAGGCGATTTCGGTGGCAACTACTTGGTAGCTACAGCCCATCCGGAAATCGGGCAGGTATACATACTCTTCGATTTGTTGGTAGGCGCACGGGGACTCGAACCCCGGACCCGCTGATTAAGAGTCAGCTGCTCTACCAACTGAGCTATGCGCCTTTACCATGAGCTGCGCGGACGCGATGGGCGCGCCGGGCTTGGTGAGGTGTCTCTATCAAAGGGCGCGGGCTCTTGCAAGGGATTTTGCCGCCGTGGATCGTTTTTTATCCCTCCCGCCGTGCCTTTGCGGCGAAGGCGGCCAGTTCGCGGTTGAAGCGGTGCGGATCTTCGGCATGCGGGCAGTGGCCGGTGTCCGGATAGCCGGAGAGGCGCGCATGGGGGATCATCTCCGCCAGGGCTCGGGAAACGGCCGGGAGCACCACCTGATCCTTCGCGCCATGGGTGAGCAGGACGGGACTGTCAAGGCTGGCAAAGAGCGGCTCGTAGGCCAGCTCCTTGCGCACCATGGCGCCGCGCACATCCGGCCGCACCAGCATGGAGGCGGCCAGCTGGGTTTCGAAATACCCTTGCGCAACGGGGCGGGCGAAACAGGCATGCAGGAGGCCGCGCATGGCTTCGATGGCTTCGTGCATGTCCTGGCTGCGCCCGCCAGCGGCATTGTCCAGAAGGCCCGGGCCATACCATCTGCCCGGCGCCCCCTTGGTGAAAAGCACTGCCGGGGCCACCAGGTTGATCCCCGAAATGGCCCCGGTTCCGAACTGGCGCAGATAATCGCAGATGACCGAGCCGCCATAGGACCAGCCCACCAGCGTCACGCCATCCAGATCCAGCGCCTGGATGATGGCGTGAACGTCCTTTGCCCAGGGCGCGTTGGCCTGATACTGATCCGCTCCTCGCGGCGCATCCGATTGCCCATGGCCGCGCAAGTCCACCGCCAGCAGGCGAAAATGCGCGGACAGGCGCGCATCTTCCATCTGCATGGACCAGGCCAGCCAGCTTTGCGACCAGCCATGCAGGAAGAGGATGGGCGGCGCATCGGGCCGTCCGGCCTCCGCCACATGCAGGCGCAGGCCATCCGGGCTTTCGATGTAATGTTCCTTCATGGATCATACCCTGCCAGCAGACGCGGCCCGTGACAATCCGCCATCCGGCCCTTGGTGGCAAAAAGGGGCGGCCCGGGCACCGGACCGCCCCTGAAGTTTCATCCTGGGCCTGAAGATCAGTTCTTCTCCTTGTCCACCAGCTTGTTGGAGGCGATCCAGGGCATCATTTCGCGCAACCGCGCGCCCACCTCCTCGATGGGGTGCTCGTCATTGACCCGCCGGGTGGCCTTGAACTTGGGCTGGCCGGCCTGGCATTCGCGCATCCAGTCGGAGACGAACTGGCCGCGCTGGATGTCCTCCAGCACCGCCTTCATGCGCTTCTTGGTCTGGCTCTTGGGCAGCACCCGCGGGCCGGAGACATATTCGCCATATTCGGCCGTGTTGGAGATCGAATAGTTCATGTTGGCGATGCCGCCTTCATAGATCAGATCGACGATCAGCTTGACCTCGTGCAGGCATTCGAAATAGGCCATTTCCGGCGCATATCCGGCTTCCACCAGGGTCTCGAAGCCATCGCGGATCAGCTCCACCAGGCCGCCGCAGAGCACCGCCTGCTCGCCGAACAGGTCGGTTTCGCATTCCTCGCGGAAGGTGGTCTCGATGATGCCGGAGCGCCCTCCGCCGATGCCGCTGGCATAGGACAGGGCGATGTCATGGGCATTGCCGGTGGCGTCCTGGGCCACGGCGATCAGGCAGGGCACGCCGCCGCCCTTGAGATATTCCCCGCGCACCGTGTGGCCTGGGCCCTTTGGCGCGATCATGATGATGTCGATGGTGTCCTTGGGCTCGATGAGCCTGAAATGAATGCTCAGGCCATGGGCAAAGGCCACCGCCGCGCCATCGCGGATGTTGGGGGCAATATCGGCTTTCCACACTTCGGCCTGGATCTCGTCCGGAATGGTCATCATCAGCACATCGGCCCAGCCGGCGGCCTCGGCCACGCTCATCACCTGCAAGCCGGCGGCCTCGGCCTTCTTCGCCGAAGCCGAACCGGGGCGCAGGCCCACGCAGATGTCCTTCACGCCGGAATCCTTGAGATTCTCCGCATGGGCATGGCCCTGCGAGCCAAAGCCGATGATGGCCACCTTTTTCGACTTGATCAGATTGACGTCCGCATCGCGGTCATAATAAACGCGCATGTGTTTCCCCTGCTTTGGAGTTGGTGTTTGCCCCGCCCAGCGCGGCAAGTGAAAAATCATTCCCTTTCATAGCCCTGCCCCAGGCCTGAAGGCAATTGCTCATCCCCGGTGCGGACATATTGGCGCAATCCGCACGGCCCCTGCCGGTCAGGCATCCTTTTTTTCATCCTTTCTATGCTGTCAAGGACTTGGTCTCTTTGCATTTGGCCACGGTCCACCAGGCAGGCATGTCCGAAAGGAGCAAAATCTGCCGGCATTGGCGTCAATGTCGTCCGTGTTGCTGTATCTTCACACCCGGCTTGCCAGGGATTGCCGCAAGGAGTCTTCGCCCTCATGCCGCCAGGTGTCCAGGGCGGTGAGGAAATGACGGGCGATCTCGCTGGCCACGGCAGCCGGGGGGATATGCGCCCCGCCC
>JALSNA010000131.1 GCA_026987255.1 Hyphomicrobiales bacterium
TCTTCCGGCGGGACTTCCTCCACGGCGATGACATTGCCGCCGGTCTGCTCGTAGACTTCCATCATCTGTTTCAGGCAGCCCGGTTTGCCCTGGATGAGCATGTCTGGCAGCAAAAGGGCGAAGGGCTCGTTGCCCACCAGTTCGCGGGCGCACCAGACGGCATGGCCCAGGCCCTTGGGCTCCTGCTGGCGGGTGAAGCTGGTCTGGCCGGCCTGGGGCAGATCGCGCTCGAGCATCTGCAGGGCCTCCATCTTGCCGCGTCTGCGCAAGGTTTCCTCGAGCTCGAACTGGCGGTCGAAATGATCCTCGATGACGCCCTTGTTGCGGCCGGTGACGAAAATGAAATGCTCGATGCCGGCCTCCCTGGCCTCGTCCACCACCCACTGGATGACGGGCCGGTCGATGACGGTGAGCATCTCCTTGGGCACCGCCTTGGTGGCGGGCAAAAAGCGGGTGCCCAGTCCGGCGACGGGAAAGACGGCCTTGCGGATTTTCTTCATCGGGTGCCTCGGAAGTCTCGATTGCACGGAAGGATGCAATTTTCCCATGTGTTTTTGCATCGCGTTTACCATTTGGAGTCGCTTGTCGCCGATAATGATGCCGCAAATGCATGAACAAGCGGTTTAGGAGATTGATTTCATGGCGGTTCTGGTGACTGGCGGGGCGGGGTATATCGGCTCGCACATGGTCTATGCCCTGAGCGATCGCGGCGAGGACGTGGTGGTTCTGGACAATCTTTCCACCGGCTTCGAATGGGCCATTTCGCCCAAGGCGAAACTGGTGGTGGGCGACATCGGCGACATGGAACTGGCCGGGCGCATCATCACCGGGCACGGAGTGGATGCCATCATCAATTTCGCCGGTTCCATCATCGTGCCCGAATCGGTGGAAAACCCGCTGAAATACTACCATAACAACACCTCCAACACCCGCAACCTCATGGAGGCGGCGGTGAAGGCGGGTGTGCCCCATTTCATCTTTTCCTCCTCGGCGGCGGTCTATGGAATCCCGGAGGTCAATCCGGCCTTCGAGGATGCCCGTCTCGATCCGATCAACCCTTACGGGCGCTCCAAGCTGATGACCGAATGGATGCTTCAGGATGTGTCCAGGGCACACCCGATGACCCATGTGGCCTTGCGCTATTTCAATGTCGCCGGGGCCGATCCGCAAGGGCGCACCGGGCAATCCACCCCGCAGGCCACCCATCTGATCAAGGTGGCGGCGCAAACGGCGCTGGGCCAGCGCAAGGAAATGCATGTTTTCGGCACCGATTACGATACGCCGGACGGCACCTGCATCCGCGATTACATCCACGTCACCGATCTGGTTGCGGCGCATCTGGACGCCCTGGATTATCTGCGGGAGGGCGGCGAAAGCACGGTGTTCAACTGCGGCTATGGCAAGGGCTATTCGGTGCTGGAGGTGATCGATGCGGTGCGCCGCGCCGCCGGGCATGATTTCCCGGTGGTCATGAGCGGGCGCAGGGCGGGCGATCCGCCGGCTCTGGTGGCGGGAGCGGACAAGATCCGCAAGGAGCTGGGCTGGCGGCCCGAACATGCCGATCTCGATGAAATCGTGCAGTCCGCCTATGCCTGGGAAAAGCATCTGATGAGCCGCAATGCCTGACAGCGGCGGCAAGGAAAGCATCATGAGCGCAAGGTTCTCAAGACGGGGCCGCATC
This sequence comes from Hyphomicrobiales bacterium, assembly GCA_026987255.1. Classification (GTDB taxonomy): domain Bacteria; phylum Pseudomonadota; class Alphaproteobacteria; order Rhizobiales; family Aestuariivirgaceae; genus Thermopetrobacter. The sequence continues at coordinate 1,682 of JALSNA010000131.1, forward strand.
TTGGCCGCAGCCGTGCTGGTTCTCATGGTGGCGGGGGCGGCGGCGGCCCAGGCCGGCACGTCTTCGGCCTCCGCCATCCTGGCGAAACTGGCCAGGCGGGCGGCCTTTGCGCAGTTCGTGGAGGACTTCTGGCCGGTGGCGAAGCGGGCGGGCATCCGCCGGGGTGTCTATGTGCGGGCCCTGCGCGGCATTTCTCCCGATCCGCGGGTGCTGCGATTGCTGGACCGTCAGCCGGAATTTTCCACCCCCATCTGGACCTACCTGGAGAAACGGGTTTCGGCGCAGCGCATTGCCGCCGGACGGGCCAGGGCGCGCAGACATGCGCGGCTGCTCGGCGCGGTCGAGCGCCGCTATGGGGTCAATGGGCGCATCGTTCTGGCCATCTGGGGGATGGAAACCAGTTATGGCGGCTATACCGGCAAGATGAGCGTCATCCGCTCGCTGGCCACCCTGGCCTATCGGGGGCGGAAAAGAAAATATGGCCGCAGCCAGCTCATCGCGGCGCTGAAGATTCTCCAGCATGGCGACATTTCCGTGGCGGGGATGAAGGGCTCGTGGGCCGGGGCCATGGGGCAGACACAGTTCATTCCCACCACCTATGGCGCCTATGCGGTGGATTTCGATGGCGATGGCCGGCGTGACATCTGGAAAAGCACCGCCGATGCCCTGGCCTCGACGGCCAATTATCTGGCCAAACGCGGCTGGAAGGCGGGGCGGCCCTGGGGCTGGGAAGTCATTTTGCCGCGCAGCTTCGATTTCCGCCTGAGCGGGTTCGGCCGGGCGCGAAGCGTGCGCTGGTGGATGAAACAGGGCCTGCGTCCGGCGGCGGCGAAGCGCTTCCATGCCCTGGATGCGCAGGCCTGGCTGTTGCTTCCGGCCGGGCACAAGGGGCCGGCCTTTCTGGTGACGCGCAATTTCCGCGCCATCCTGGCCTACAACAATTCCATCGCCTATGGGCTGGCGGTGGGGCATCTGGCCGATCGCATCGGGGGTGGCGGGCCCATCAGGGGCAAATGGCCGGTGCGCACCCGGATGCTGAGCCGCGCGGAGCGTATCGAGCTGCAAAAACGGCTGGCGCGGCAGGGATTCTACCGGGGGGCGTTTCGCGGCCATATCGGGCCGGTGACGCGCGCTGCGGTGCGCCGCTATCAGCACACAGCCGGGCTGCCTGCCGATGGCTTCGTGAGCCGCGAGATCCTGAATCATTTGCGCAAGCGGCGCTGATGGGGCAAACTTCGGGCCAGGAGGTTGTTCCCATGGTCTTTCGCACGTTCCTTGTGGCCGTGATGGCCTGGCTGGTCATGACCGCCACGCCTGGTGTGGCGCAGACGCAAGGCGCGCCGGAGGTGCTGGCGCAGCCGCAGCGCTATCGCATCTTCGTCTTTGGCGACAAGATGGCCACCGGCCTGCTGGCCGGCCTGTGGCGGGTGCTGAAGGGCAATGCGCAATATATCGCCTATGGACGGTTGCGCGAAGGGTCCGGCCTGGCGCGGCCGCGCTATTATGACTGGCGGCGGGCCATTCCGAAAGTGCTGGATTCGAAGCCGGTGGACATAGGCATCATCCTGCTGGGGGCAAATGACGCGCGCAACATGCGGGTGGGCGGCAAGACCTTGCTGTTCGGCTCGCCGGAGTGGAAGGCGGCCTATGAACAGCGGGTGGCGGATATCATCGAGGCCTTCAGATCGCGCAACATTGCGCTGTTCTGGATCGGCCTGCCGCCGGTGGCCGATGCGGGGCGCAACGAGGCCTTGAAATACATCTCCGGCATTTTCCGCGACAAGGCGGCGGCGAGCGGGGTGCAATTTGTCGATATCTACAAGGCCTTCGCGGGCGAAAACGGGGGCTATACGGACAGCGGCTTCGATGTCAGCGGCAAGTTCACCCGCCTGCGCTCACGCGATGGGGTGCATTTCATCAAGGCGGGCAACACGCGGCTGGCCTCGCTGGTGATGGATGCGGTGCGCAAGGGGGTGAAAAACCGGCCGGAGCCCTCCGCCGCCGAAGCCGCAGCGGAGCCGGATATCGATCTGGAGGGCCTGCCGCTGTTCGGCCGGGCGACGCCGCAAGGGGGGGCGGAGATTGTCGCGGCAAAGGAGTTGCCGGGCAAGGATCATGCCTTTGCCGCATCAGGCGTGCCCGGCGCGGCCGTGGTCTCTTCCCTGCCCGGACAGCGCGCATCGGTGAAGCCGGGCACTGCGGCGGCGAAATTGTTCATCGACGGGATCTGGCCGGATGTCCGCAAGGGCCGGGTGGATGATTTCTCCCTGCCACAATGACTTGGGGGGTCATTCCGTCACTGCCGGCAAGCCCAAGCGCTCCAGCAGGGCCGGTTCGGGGCGGCCCTGATCGTCCCATTGGCGCAACCGGTAATAGGCCTCCAGCATTGGCTGCAGATGGCAGACCTCGCCCCTGTTGACGCCGGAGGGGGCCGGATCGCTCAGGGAGCGGGGCGGCAGAGTGTCATCGCG
>JALSNA010000132.1 GCA_026987255.1 Hyphomicrobiales bacterium
ATCCGCTCCTCCGGCGGCGGCGCGGATGGCGGTGATGTCCTCGCGGGATGCGGCGATCTTCAGGTGCGAGAAGACGGTGCCGTTCTTTTGTGAAATGCCGGACATGTCGATCAGCCCCGCGCCGAGACCCTCGATCTGGGCCGCCTGGGCGAGGATCTGGCCGATGGTGACCACGCCGGTGCCGCCGATACCGGCGATGACCATGGAGAAGGGTTTTTCCAGCCCGGGCAATTCGGGGCCGGGCAGCTCGGATGGCGGTTTTATGCGCTCCTGAACCGGCGGGCTCATGGGGGCGCCCTCCACGGTGACCATGGCCGGGCAGAAGCCCTCCAGGCAGGTGTAATCGCGGTTGCACACGGACTGATCGATGCGCCTTTTGCGGCCCCAGGGCGATTCTGCCGGCACGATGGCCACGCAATTGGACTTGGCGGAGCAATCGCCGCAGCCTTCGCAAACCGCCTCGTTGATGACCACATACCTGTGCGGATCGGGATATTGCCCGCGCTTGCGGCGGCGGCGCTTTTCGGCCGCGCAGGTCTGATCGTGGATGAGGATCGAGACGCCGGGAACTTCCTGCAGCTCTTCTTGCAGGGGGATGATGTCACGGCGATGATGGAACGTGGTGCCGGAGGGAAAATCGCGGGGCCGCCACTTGTGCGGCTCATCGGAGACGATGGCGATGCGCCTGATGCCCTCGGCGCGCACCTGGTGGGCGATCTGCGGGACGCTCAGGCCGCCGTCCATGGGCTGGCCGCCGGTCATGGCCACGGCGTCGTTGTAGAGAATCTTGAAGGTGATGTTCACGCCAGCGGCCTGGCAGGCGCGTATGGCCATGAGGCCGGAATGGACATAGGTGCCATCGCCGATGTTCTGAAAGACATGATGGCGCCTGGAGAAGGGGGCCTCGCCGATCCAGTTGGCGCCTTCGCCGCCCATCTGGGTGAAGCCTTTGGTGTTGCGGTCCTCCATGAGCTGCACCAGCCAGTGACAGCCGATGCCGGCATAGGCGCGCGCGCCGGCCGGGATCACGGTGGAGGTATTGTGTGGGCAACCGGCGCAGAACCAGGGCGCGCGCTCGGGAATGGCGGGCAGGTTGGCGCGGCCGGTCTGCCTCTCCAGCAGGGCGGCCAGGGCGGCATTCAGATCTTCATCGGCAGCCGGTTGCAGCTCCTGTGCCCTTTCGGCGATGGCGCGGGCGATCCGGATGGGCTCCAGGGTGCCATGGGCGGGAAAGAGCGTTGCGCCGCTCTCGTCGCGCTTGCCGATGATGATGGGCCTTTGCGGCCGGTTGTAGAGGATATCGCCTATCTGGGGCTCGATGATGGGGCGTTTTTCCTCCACCACGATGATGGTTTTCAGGCCCTCGGCGAAGGTCTCGATGATGCGCGGCTCAAGCGGCCAGACCATGCCGATTTTCAGCAGCCGGATGCCCAAATCCGCGGCGCGGCGCTCATCGATGCCGAGCTCCTCCAGCGCCTGGCGGACATCGAGCCAGCTTTTGCCGGTGGAGACGATGCCCAGGGTGGGGGACTTGCCGCCGTCCCAGAGGATGCGGTCGACATGGTTGGCGCGGGCGAAGGCCTGGGCGGCGGCGCGCTTGTGCTCGTGCAGGCGGCGCTCCAGGGTGAAGCGGTCATCGGAGGCGCGGATGTTCAGCCCGCCTTCGGGCATGGTGAAATCATCCGGGATGGCGATGCTCACCCGGTGGGGGTCCGCATCCACGGTGGCGGTGGATTCGATGGTTTCATGCAGGCATTTCAATCCCACCCAGCAGCCGGAATAACGCGACAGGGCATAGCCCAGGATGCCGAAATCGAGCACATCCTGGATACCGGCCGGATTGAGAATGGGCATCATGGCATCGATGAGGGCAGGTTCGCTCTGATGCGGCACGGTGGAGGATTCGGCGGCGTGATCGTCGCCCATGAGCACCAGAACGCCGCCGTGTTTCGATGTGCCGGCGGAATTGGCATGGCGGAAGACATCGCCGCAGCGGTCGACCCCGGGGCCCTTGCCATACCACATGCCGAAAACGCCATCGTGCGCCCCTTCGCCGCGCATTTCAGCCTGTTGCGTGCCCCAGATGGAGGTGGCGGCCAGCTCCTCGTTGATGCCGGGGTTGAAGCGGATGTTGCGCGGCTCCAGAAGATCGCGGGCGCGCTGCAGGTGGGTGTCGAGATTGCCAAGCGGCGAGCCGCGATAGCCGGAGACGAAGCCGGCGGTGTCCAGACCGGCTTCCTCGTCGCGCAGCTTCTGGGTCAGCAGCAGGCGGATGATGGCCTGCATGCCGGTGAGGATGACATCGCGCTGGTTCAGGTCGAACCGGCTGGCCAGGGTCGTCGTGGTCTTGGCCATGTCGTGACGAAATATCCTTTAGGTCAATGATGCTGACATAATTTCGCACCCTTGTGGCGGGCTGTCAAACTGGATTGTCAGGAAAACTGACCAATTTCGCAAGACGCAAAGCCGCCAAGACATATGGGCATCCCTATATGCCTGTCTTAAAGACCATCCTCACCCCTTGCCAACCACCCGTAGTGTCCCATGACCTGGGTGGTTGGCAGGGGTGAGGATGGACGCGCGAGGGTTTTTTCAAGACACCCGTTTGCGGAAGGGTGCGCTCTCACCCCCAGCGTGAGGCAATGTAATCTTCGATGATGTCGCGGAACTGCTCCGCCAGGTTCTCGCCGCGCAGGGTCTTGACCTTTCTGCCGTCGATATAGACCGGGGCGGCGGGGATTTCGCCGGTGCCGGGCAGGGAGATGCCGATGTCGGCGTGGCGCGATTCGCCCGGGCCATTGACGATGCAGCCCATGACCGCCAGTTGCAGCTCCTCGAAGCCGGGATATTTCGCCTGCCATTCGGGGCGTTTTTGGCGCACGAATTCGGAAATGTCGCGGGCCAGCTCCTGGAAGGTGCTGGAGGTGGTGCGCCCGCATCCGGGGCAGGCGATGATCCCCGGCGTGAAGGAGCGAATGCCCAACGATTGCAGGATTTCCTGGGCCACGTGCACCTCGCGGGTGCGCGCCTCTCCCGGCCCCGGGGTGAGCGAGACGCGGATGGTATCGCCTATGCCCTCCTGCAGCAGAATGGCGAGCGCGGCGGTGGAGGCAACGATGCCCTTGTCGCCCATGCCCGCCTCGGTCAGCCCCAGGTGCAGGGCATAGGCCGAGCGCGCCGCCAGCATCCGGTAACAGGCAATGAGGTCCTGCACCTCGGAGACCTTGGCGGAAATGACGATGCGCTCCGCCGCCAGCCCCAGCTCTTCGGCGCGGGCCGCCGAATCGAGCGCCGATGCGGCCAGCGCCTCGTGCATGATCTCGCGGGTGTCGCGCGGTTCATCGAGTGCGGCGTTTTCATCCATCATGCGGGTCAGCAGGGCCTGATCGAGCGAGCCCCAGTTGACGCCGATGCGCACCGCCTTGCCAAGGCGGGCCGCGGTCTCGATCATCATGGCGAAGTTGCGGTCCTGCTTGTTCTTGAAGCCGACGTTGCCCGGATTGATGCGATACTTGTCCAGGGCCTCGGCGCAGGCCGGATAATCGCGCAAGAGGGTATGGCCGATATAGTGGAAATCGCCGATGAGCGGCACATCCACGCCCATGGCATCGAGGCGCTCGCGGATTTCCGGCACCGCCGCTGCGGCTTCTGGCCGGTCCACGGTGATGCGCACCAGCTCGGAACCGGCCGCGGCCAGCTCCGCCGCCTGCCGCGCCGTGGCCACGGCATCGGCGGTGTCGGTATTGGTCATCGACTGGATGCGCACCGGCGCTGAGCCGCCCATGACGACGGAGCCGATCTTGACCGCGTGGGTCTTGTGCCTGTCCTTGCGCACGGAAAAGGTCATGGAATGAAACGCCTCCTGCAATGCCATCTGGCCCCTTATCGCCCAGCCGGGCCAGCGGCGCAAGCCGGAGCGGGAATTAAGCAAAGTCTAAGTTTTGTTTCTTATGATGGCCATTCCTCACCCCCTGCCAACCCCCGAAGTGTCCCATGACCTGGGTGGGTTGGCAGGGGGTGAGGATGGACGCGCAAGCGTTTTCAGAGGCCCCCAAACGGGATGTGATCATGACGGACACGGCAATTGTGGCTGCTCAGGAAAGCCGGGGCAGGCACGTGGCGAAAATGGTCAGGG
>JALSNA010000133.1 GCA_026987255.1 Hyphomicrobiales bacterium
TGCAGCATAAATCCTGCAAATGCCGTGCAAATTTATGGGTCCTGACCCTAAGGTTCAGGACCTGCCCTCGTCCTTCTCGATGGCCTTGCGGATGCCTTCCGCGAGTTTTTCGGGCGTCGTTCCGTATGCGAAATGTTTCAGGTAATGGCCGTTCCTGTCCATCAGATAGACGATGGAGGAATGATCCATCAGGTAGTCCGAGGTGCTTTTCTGATCCGTCTTGCGGTAGAACACCCGGTAGGCGTCTCCCGCCTTCTTGATCTGCTCGGGCGTGCCGGTCAGGCCGATGAAGGTGGGATAGAAGTTGGACAGGTAGTCCTTCAGCACCTGTGGCGTGTCGCGCGCCGGATCGACGGAAATCATGACCGGCTGGATCTTTTTCGCCAGCGGCCCGAGCATTTCCAGCGCCTGGGTCATGGTCTGCAGTTCCGTCGGGCAGACATCGGGACAGTAGGTATAGCCGAAATAGATCAAGGAATACTTGCCCTTCAGGTTCTGCTCGGTGAAGGGCCTGCCATTGAAATCCGTCAGCTCGAAGGGCCCGCCGATGAGCGGCGCGGCATCGTCCTTCCTTTTCATGCTGGAAAGGTAAAAAAGCAATCCGATGGACAAGACGACCGCTGTCAGCACGGCCATGATCATCGGCAGGGCGGATTTCTGTTTCGGGGTTTTCGCCATGGCGCACCTGTTGTGCTAAATGTGAAAGACACTGGATGTGGCGCACTATAGCCCCTCGCCGGTGGCGCGCAACATGACATTGGACAAGCGAAGGGGATCAGGACATCCGCATGATGAAACCGGCCGGGAAGAAACATCCGCACCCTGCCGCCGGGCGCATGGGGCGCGGCGTGCGCCTGCTCACCCTGGTGCGGCTGCGCTGGCTGGCGGTGCTGGGTCAGCTCGCGGCGGTGTTGTTCGTCTCCTTCGGTCTTGGCCTGCCCATGCCCTTCTGGACGGCGCTTCTGGTCATTGCCCTGACCGCCTGGCTGAATATCATCCTCACCCTGCGCTGGCGCACCACCACCCGCCTGGGCGAGCCCCAGGCCTCCGCCCTATTGGCCTTCGACATCATCCAGCTGGCCATCCTCATCTACCTGACCGGCGGCCTGGCCAATCCCTTCTCCTTTCTTTTCCTGGTGCCGGTGACCATCTCGGCCACCATCTTGCCCTCGCGGCGCACCTTCATTCTCGGTGCGCTGGCCCTTGGCCTGATCACCGCCCTGGCCTTTTTCCATCGCCCCTTGCCCTGGTGGCCGGGGCAGAGTTTTTCTCCCCCGCCGCTGTTCATATGGGGCATGTGGGGGGCGCTGGTGCTGGGCATCGTTTTCACCGCTCTTTATGTGCACCGCATCGCCAGGGAAGCGCGCGAAATGGCCGATGCCCTGGCCGCCGCCGAGCTCGCCCTGGCCCGCCAGCAGCAGCTTTATGCCCTCGACGGGCTGGCCGCCGCCGCCGCCCATGAACTGGGCACGCCCCTGGCCACCATTGCCCTGGTCGCCAAGGAGCTGCGCCGCGAGTGCACCGGCAAGGGCTGCGAGGATGGCTCCTCCACCCTGTGCGCCGATCTCGATCTGCTGGTATCGCAATCGCAGCGTTGCCGCGAGATTCTCGCCCGCCTGGCCAGCCATGGCGCGCAAAGCGACGACATGCTGGCCAAGGTGCGCCTGACCATCATGCTCGAAGAGATCATCGAGCCCTTGCGCGGCCCCGATGTCACCGTGCGGCTGGTGATCAATGCCCATGAAGGAGCAGGTGGCGCACCCAGCCCCGAGCCGGTCATCCGGCGCAATCCGGGCATCCTCTATGGCCTGGGCAACATTGCCGAAAACGCCCTGGATTTTGCCGAAAACACGGTGGTCGTCGAGGCCGAATGGGACGAGCAGGAAATTGCCGTCACCATAACCGACGATGGCCCCGGATTTCCCGAGGACATCATGGACCGTCTCGGCGAGCCCTATGTCACCACCCGCGGCGCCTATTACGCCTCGCCCGAAGATGAAGAGGCCGGGCCGCGCGACAACCAGCCGGTGGGCATGGGGCTCGGGTTTTTCATCGCCAAGACCCTGCTGGAGCGCACCGGCGCCGTGCTCGGCCTGGCCAACCGCCCGGCCCCGGAGCATGGCGCCATCGTCCGCATCGCCTGGCCGCGCGAGGTCATCGAGGCGCGCGATTAGGGGCCGGTGGGCAGCAACGGTAACGGCTTGCAATTGCACATTTTTTGCTGCTTTCTTGGTGCTGGGCGCCAGACTGCGCCACGTTTTTGGCGAGTCCAGACTCTGACGGGTGGCCGGTTTTAAGCAATTGTGAAAAGGTCAAAATTTGTGCAAATATTCACTTCGCTATATACAAAGGAAGCAAGTCACGTGAAAAAACAAGCTGGAGCAATCCGGCGCTGGGGCTTGGAGAATGCACATGAGTGAAGCCGTATCCGTGGAAGGCAAGACGCTTCTTCTGGTTGATGATGACAAACCTTTCCTGAACCGCCTGGCGCGGGCCATGCAGTCGCGCGGATTCCAGGTGCGCACCGCCGAAACCGTGGCCGCGGGCATGGCCGAGGCGCGCGGCAACCCGCCCGATTATGCCGTGGTGGACATGCGGCTGGAAGATGGCAATGGCCTCGATGTCATAGAGACGCTGCACAAGGTGCGCCCCGATGCCCGCGCCATCGTTCTCACCGGCTATGGCAACATTGCCACGGCGGTCACCGCCGTGAAGCTTGGCGCCCTGGATTATCTGGCCAAACCGGCCGATGCCGACGCCATTTTCAATGCCCTGGTGGCCAAGCCCGGCACCAAGGCCGCCCTGCCGGAAAATCCCATGTCCGCCGACCGGGTGCGCTGGGAGCATATCCAGCGGGTTTATGAATTGTGCAACCGCAATGTCTCGGAGACGGCGCGGCGGCTGAACATGCACCGGCGCACCTTGCAGCGCATCCTTGCCAAGCGCGCCCCGCGCTGAGCCTTCACGCCTCGCAGCCGCAGGCCTCGCCGAAACGGTAGGCCAGCACGCGCGCATCCACCCTGCCGCCATTTTCCGCAGCATAATAGCCCTTGCGCATCCCGGCCTGCGCAAAGCCCAGCCCCTCATAGAGCGCAATGGCGGCGGCATTGTCATCGGCCACCTCCAGAAACACCTGCCGGGCGCCGTTCATGCCCATCTCCGCCAGGGCCGCGGCGGCGAGCCTGCGCCCCGCGCCGCGCCTGCGCTGAGCGGGCCGGACGGCCAGAGTGAGGATTTCGCCCTCTGTCCCGGCCAGCCGGTAGAGAACGAAGCCCATGGGCTCTTGCTCTTCTTGCGCCACCAGGGCGCCCATGCCGGGGGTTTGCAAAAAGCGCGCAAAAGAGGCTTCATCCCATGCCTGATGGGCGGCGAAGGCCTCCGCATGCAGGCGCGCCAGCAGGCCGGCCCCCGGAATGCCGATGGGCAGGATCTTCATGATTCCGTGATGTTTGCCAGCGGCCCTTGCGGCTTGGCGTCCGGAGCGCGCAGATAGAGCGGCTCGGGCAGCTCCTGCGGGGCCGGATCGATGGGCGCATGCAGGGCGATGGTGCGGGCATCGGGCGCAGGATTGGCATCGGCCAGAATGCGGCCCATGGCTTCGTCATGCAGGAATTGCGCGCCGGAGCCCACCAGCAGGGCCGGGCCGGGCGGCAGGTGGGCGGCGGCTTCCTCCACGGGCACGGCGGCGGCCTCGGTGAGAGGGGCAAATCCGGCGTCGAAAACCTGCATGAAGACCTCGCCGCGGCGCGCATCCACCACCGCCGCCACCGGCATGCGCTCGCCATTGTGCGCAACATTGCGCGCGATGGCCTCCAGGGTGGTCATGGAGGTGACGGGGATCTCCAGCAAGGTGCCCATGGCGCGGGCAAACCCCAGGCCTATGCGCACCCCGGTGAAGGAACCGGGCCCGCGGGTGACGGCCATGAAGGCCAGCTTGTCATAGGGATCGCCGTGCTCCGTCATGACCTCATCGGCCATCTGCGGCATGGCCTCCGCCTGGCCACGCTCCATGATCTCGTGGCGGTGGGCCAGCACCTCGCCGCTGGCGCGGTCGCACAGGGCCACCGAGCAGGCCTGCAGGCAGGTATCCAGGGCGAGAATGAGCATGAAGGCCTCCCGGTGAGGTCAGA
>JALSNA010000134.1 GCA_026987255.1 Hyphomicrobiales bacterium
CTTTTCGCAACAGGCTCTCAAACCCACGACCCTGGAAGGCAACATTGTCCGGCGCATGTGGCCCGAACAACTCAACCTGAAAATCCTGCAGCAGAATCCGCCTGCCCTGCGGCCACGCGGCGAGGCTGCCAGTTACCGCGAGGCTTTCGAGAAACTGGATTATCAGGCCCTGAAGCAGGATTTGCGCGCCCTGATGCGCCAGCCGCAGGAGTGGTGGCCGGCCGATTATGGCCATTACGGCCCCTTGTTCATCCGCATGGCCTGGCACGCGGCGGGCACCTACCGGGTGTTCGACGGCCGCGGCGGCGCGGGCAATGGCAACCAGCGATTCGCGCCGGTCAACAGCTGGCCGGACAATGCCAACCTGGACAAGGCGCGGCGTCTTTTGTGGCCCATCAAGCAGAAATACGGCGAGGCCATTTCCTGGGCCGACCTCATCGTCCTGGCAGGCAATGTGGCCTTCGAGGACATGGGTTTTGCCACCCTCGGATTTGGCGCCGGACGGGTGGACATCTGGGAGCCGGAAGAGGATATCTGGTGGGGCCCGGAGAGCGAATGGCTGGCCGACAAGCGCCACCGCGAGGGCCGCGATCTGGAAAAGCCGCTGGCGGCGGTGCAGATGGGGCTGATCTACGTCAACCCGGAAGGGCCCAATGGCGAGCCCGACGTGCTCAGGGCGGCGCAGGACGTGCGCGAGAGTTTCCGCCGCATGGGCATGAATGACGAAGAGACCGTGGCCCTCATCGTTGGCGGCCATACCTTCGGCAAGTGTCATGGCGCCGCGCCGGAAAGCGAATATCTCGGCCCGGAGCCGGAGGGCGCGCCCCTGGAACAGCAGGGGCTGGGCTGGAAGAACAGCTTCGGCTCCGGCAAGGGGGCCGATACCATCACCTCCGGACTGGAGGGGGCATGGACGCCCACCCCCACCAAATGGGATCATTCCTTCCTGGAGCTGCTGTTCCGCTACGACTGGAATCTGGAGAAAAGCCCCGCCGGGCATTGGCAATGGGTGCCCACCGATCCGGAGACGGAAAAACTGGTGCCCGATGCCCATCTTGACGGCGTGACCCACAAGCCGATCATGCTGACCACCGATCTGGCCTTGCGCATGGATCCGGGCTATGCGCCCATCGCGCGGCGCTTCCTGGAGAACCCGCAGGAGCTGGAAGCGGCCTTTGCCCGCGCCTGGTTCAAGCTGATCCATCGCGACATGGGGCCCAGGAGCCGCTATCTCGGCCCGGAGGCGCCGCAAGAGGATTTTGTCTGGCAAGATCCGATCCCGGCGCGCGATCATGAGATCATCGACGAGACGGATATCGGGCGGCTCAAGGGCGCGATCTTCGAAAGCGGCATTGCGCCGCGCGCCCTGATCCGCGCCGCCTGGGCGGCAGCCTCGACCTACCGCGACACCGACAAGCGCGGCGGCGCCAATGGCGGGCGCATCCGCCTTGCGCCCCAGAAGGACTGGCCGGTGAACGAGCCGGGCGAGCTGCAAGCGGTGCTCAAGGCGCTGGAAGAGGTGCAAGAGGGGTTCAACCGTGCGCAGGCCGGCAAGCGTGTCTCCATGGCCGATCTCGTGATCCTGGGCGGTTGCGCGGCGGTGGAGGAGGCGGCGCGCCGGGCCGGCGTGGAGGCCTCCGTGCCCTTCATGCCCGGGCGCACCGATGCCAGTCAGGAGCAGACGGATATCGAATCCTTCGGCTATCTGGAGCCGGTGGCCGATGCCTTCCGCAATTACCTGCGGCCCGATTGCGCCCATCTGCCGGCCGAACATCTGCTCATCGACCAGGCCCACAAGCTGACCCTCACGGTGCCGGAAATGACCGTGCTTCTCGGCGGCATGCGGGTGCTGGGAGCCAATCACGGCGATGCGCCCCATGGCGTCTTCACCCGGCGCCCCGGCGTGCTGAGCAACGACTTTTTCGTCACCGTGCTGGACATGGGCATCGACTGGCAGCCGGAAGAGGAAAGCCCGGGCCTATATGCGGGTTTCGAGCGCGCCTCCGGCAACAAGCTCTACACGGGCACGCGGGTGGATCTGGTCTTCGGGGCCAATTCGCAGCTGCGGGCGCAGGCGGAGTTCTATGCCCAGAAGGATCATGGCGAGCTCTTCGTGCGCCACTTCATCGATGCCTGGGTCAAGGTGATGAACCTGGACCGTTTCGACATCGCCTGGCGCTGATGCGCCCTGCCTGCGGGATTGCGGCGCAATCACAGCGATGAAAAATGCCGATGGCGGATTTTTCCGTCATCGGCTTTTTCACATCATGAGCGCATCATGCGCAAGGCCTATCCGATGGGCCCGGCGGCTTTCACGTCGTCATCGACGTAATCCATGAAGGGGGCGAAGTTCTTGCGGAACATCGCGGTCAGCTTCCGGGCCTGGGCATCGTAGGCATCCGGGTCGCGCCAGGTGCCGCGCGGGTCGAGAATGGAAGAGACCACGCCGGGCACGAAAACGGGCACCTGGAAGCCGAACCACGGATCGGTGCGGAACTCCACATCCTTCAACCGCCCCTCCAGGGCCCTGTGCAAAAGGGCGCGGGTTTCGCGGATGGGCATGCGGTGGCCCTCGCCGTGGGGGCCGCCCGTCCAGCCGGTATTGAGCAGCCAGCAGCTTGCGCCGGTGCTTTTCAGCTTGTCACGCAGAAGATTGCCATAGACGGAAGGATGGCGCGGCATGAAAGGGGCGCCGAAACAGGCCGAGAAGGTGGCCTCCGGCTCGGTGACGCCGGCCTCCGTGCCGGCCACCTTGGCGGTATAGCCGGAGAGGAAATGATACATGGCCTGGGCCGGGGTCAGCCGGGCGATGGGCGGCATGACGCCGAAGGCATCGGCGGTGAGCATGATGACATTGTCCGGCAGGCCGGTCATGCCGGTGTCGCAGGCATTGGGAATATAGCGCAAGGGATAGGCGGCGCGGCCATTCTCGGCCAGGGAGTTGTCATCGAAATCGGGCTGGCGGGTCTCCGGATCGATGACCACGTTCTCCAGAATGGTGCCCCATGTCTGGGCGGCGGCATAGATCTCCGGCTCGGCGCGGGCCGAAAGATGGATGGTCTTGGCATAGCAGCCGCCCTCGAAATTGAACACGGTGTGATCGGCCCAGCCATGTTCGTCATCGCCGATCAAGGTGCGCTCCGGATCGGAGGAAAGCGTCGTCTTGCCGGTGCCCGACAGACCGAAGAAGACCGCCGTATCGCCATCGGGGCCGACATTGGCCGAGCAGTGCATGGGCAAAATGCCCTTCGGCGGCAGCAGGAAATTGAGGGTGGTGAAGACCGATTTCTTGATCTCCCCGGCATAGGCCGTGTCACCGATGAGCACCATCTGCTCGCTCAGGTTCAGGGCGATGACGGTGGAGGTGCGGGTGCCGTGGCGGGCCGGATCGGCCTTGAAGGAGGGAAAATCCACCACCGTCATCTCATGGGTGAAGTTCTCGATCTCGCCCGGCGCGGGGCGGCGCAGGAGATAGCGGATGAACAGGGCATGCCAGGCGTTCTCGGTAATGACCCGCACCTTGATGCGGTTGTCCGGATCGGCCCCGCCGTAGAGATCCTGCACATAGAGCGTCCGGCCCCTGGCATGGGCGGCGAAATCCTCCTTCAGGGCGGCGAAATGCGCCTCGCTCATGGCCGCGTTGTTGTCCCACCAGACGGTGTCCTCCGTGGTGGCGTCGCGCACCGTGAACTTGTCCCTGGCGGCGCGGCCGGTGTGGGCGCCGGTTTTCGTCACCAATGCCCCGGCGGCGGAAACATTGGCCTCGCCATTGCGGATGGCCAGTTCATAGAGCTGGGCCTGGTAGAAGTTGTAACAGGCTTTTTCCGCCGCCGCGAAAATGCTGTCATCGAGGGTGTTCGACGGGTTGAAGCGGCCTTCCTTTTCCACGCTTTTTTCCTTCTCTCGTCCGGCGCATGCGGCATGCGCGCCCGCATCCCTTCCGGAGCGGCATGCAAAACCCCGGCGGCGCACTGATCAATTGATGATATCGGAATATATCTATATATGAGCCCGCCCAAGGGGTCAAAGGCGGCTTGGACAAAAGTCGAATGGGCTCAATATCCGCGCCTTTTGTCCACCAGGTTCTCAGCT
>JALSNA010000135.1 GCA_026987255.1 Hyphomicrobiales bacterium
CGGCCGTGTCGTGCAGCACGACGGCCTGCTGGAGAATGGGCCCATGGCAACGGCGCGGAACCCTCCAGAAAGAGCCCTTTTCACCCGCTTTCAAGGAGACGATCTGCGAGGCGGCGGCAAATCCCAGTTGCGCCGCCCCGGAAGTGACGAAGTGAAATGCCTGGGCGGCGTTTTCGCCCTGCACCAGCCGGGGTTGCAGCCTTTTCCACAGCCCCAGGCATTGCAAGGTCTCCTTCGCCGCCCGTCCATAGGGCGCAAGCCGCGGATTGGCCAGCGCCAGATGGGCAAAACGCTCCGTGGCAAGGATTTTCCCTTTCCCGTCCACGAATCCCGCCCGGGGGCTCCACAGCACCAGGCGGCCCACGGCGTAGGTGAAGCGCGATCCCTTGATGGCCAATCCGGCCTTCTCCAGCTTGCGCGGACGCTCCGCATCGGCGGCGAGAAAGACATCGAAGGGCGCGCCATGGACGATCTGGGCATAATGCCGCCCCGTCGCGCCAGGTGAAAGAATGACCTTGTGCACGCCACGCCTTTCAAAAGCCAGGGCAAGGGCCTGGGCCGTGGTGAAAAAATTGCTGGCCACCGCCACCCGCACCTGCCCGGCCTGCACTGGCCGCGCAAGGATGAGGGCGGCGGGCACAATGAGAAAGCCCAGGATGAACATGCGCAAGGAATGTCTCATGGCCCATGCCCTCACAGATCCAGATCCCGGCTGCGGCGCGCCTCGAAGGCCTTGAAATCCTCCCAGGCGGCGCGAAAGACCGCAATGGCCTTTTTACCCTCCGCCGTGAGGCGCGCGCCACCGCCCCCCTTTCCGCCCGTGGTGCTGACGATGAGCGGTCTTTTCGCCTGCCGGTTCATCGAATCCACCAGATCCCAGGCATGGCGGTAGGACATGTTCATGGAGCGCGCCGCCGCCGATATGGAGCCGTGCTCGCCGATGCGCTCCAGAAGAACGACGCGCCCAAAGCCCAAAAAGGTGCCCTCCGGCCCGTCGATCCACACCCGTCCATGCAACCGGTATGCTGGGTCTCTTCTTGTCATGAAGCGTAATATACCGTTATGCATAACGCTGATCAAGCGGCGAAAAATCGCTTTTGCCGGCAAGCTCTGCTAAGAAAATGACGAACCGTGCGCCGATTCCGTCTCCCTGGGAGCCGCCACAATGCCCATTCGCCGTTTGCCGGAAACCCTGGTCAGCCAGATTGCCGCCGGTGAAGTCATCGAGCGCCCATCCGCCGTGGTCAAGGAACTGGTGGAGAATGCCCTGGACGCCGGGGCGGGCCGCATCGAGGTGATATTCCGCGATGGTGGGCGCAGCCTGATCGAGGTGCGCGATGATGGCTGCGGAATGAGCCGGGAAGACCTGCGCCTGGCGGTTGAGCGTCATGCCACCTCCAAGCTGCAAGGCGGCGATCTGGTCAATATCCACACCCTGGGATTTCGCGGCGAGGCCTTGGCCTCCATTGCCTCGGTGGCGCGCCTGTCCATCGTCTCGCGCGCCGCCCGGGCCGATGAGGCCTGGCAAATCCGTGTCGAGGCTGGCCAGGTCACGGATATCCGTCCGGCGGCCCGGCCCGGGGGTACGGCCGTTGAGGTGCGCGATCTGTTCTTCGCCACCCCTGCGCGGCTGAAGTTCCTGCGCTCGGTGCGCGCCGAGACCATGGCCGCCGCCCAGGCCGTGCGCCGCCTGGCGCTCGCCCATCCTGACGTGGCCTTCGCCTTCGCAACGGAAGCCCGCCGCGTCATGGATCTGCCCGCCCAATCGCTTTCCCGGCGCATGGCGGCCATACTGGGCAAGGATTTTCCCGCCAACGCCTTTGCCTTCGAGGGTACGCGCGAGGGAGTCGGGATTTCCGGCTATTCCTCCCTGCCGACGCTCAATCGCGGCCAGCCGGATCAGCAATATGTCATCGTCAATGGACGCCCCGTGCAGGACCGCCAGCTCACCGGTGCATTGCGCGCCGCCTATCGCGATGTTCTCGCCCCCGGCCGCCATCCGCTGATCGTGCTGCATGTGAAGTCCCCACCGCACCTGGTGGATGTCAATGTCCATCCGGCCAAGCGCGAAGTGCGCTTTCGCGACCCCGCCCTGGTGCGCGGCCTCATCATCCGCACCCTGCGCGATGCTCTGGACAAGGCCGCAAGCCGCACCGCCAGGACATTGGGCCGCGATCTGCAATCCCTTGTCCGCCAGCCCCAAAAGGGCGCGCTGCGCGGATCCCCCAGCGGCCAGCGCGGGCATGGAGAAGACCCGCAGGCCGCCTTCGCTGCGCAAGCGCCCTTGCCCGCGCAACCGGCCGGATTTTCGCAAAGCGCCGCACCAGTGCTCGATGGCAGCCTGGAACAGCCCGATACCCGCAAACGGAGCGAACCTGACGAGGATGGGATGCGCCATCCCCTCGGGGCGGCCCTGGCGCAATTTCACGATACCTACATTCTCTCCCAGACCGAAGATGGCATCGTCATAGTCGACCAGCATGCCGCCCACGAGCGGCTGGTCTATGAAAGGCTCAAGCGCCAGCGCGAAATGGAAGGCATCGCCAGCCAGCCCCTGCTGATCCCCGAAGTGGTGGAGCTTTCCGCCGCCGAGGCCGAGGCGCTCCTGGCTGCGGCCCCCGATCTGGCCGCCCTGGGGCTGCTGGTGGAGCCTTTCGGCGAGGACGCCATAGCGGTGCGCGAAGTTCCCGCCATCCTTGCGGGAGGCAATATCGAGGCCCTGGTGCGCGACCTGGCCGCCGACCTGCTCAGCCACGATCTGCCGCTGACGCTTTCGGAGCGCCTGGATCACGTTCTGGCCACCATGGCCTGCCACAACTCGGTGCGCGCCGGGCGGCGCATGACACAGGAAGAAATGAACGCCCTGCTGCGCGAAATGGAGACCACGCCACGTTCGGCCCAGTGCAACCACGGCCGCCCCACCTATGTGAAACTCTCCCTGGCGGATGTCGAAAGGCTCTTCGGCCGCAAATGACTCCCATCCGGAAACGCAAAATCAGGCCTTGACAATGCCCGGACTTGTCCGCATCTTGCCGCCCATGCGAACCGTCTGTTGCATTACCGGCATCCTCATTATCAGCTAGCTTTTTCGCTGGCCCGGTTTCGCACGCCTTCCCCGACATGGCAAAGACGAAGACCGCCGGGCCGGCCCGGAAGGTATCCCCATGGCCCTGACGATCCACAATTCCCTGACGCGGAAGAAAGAGCCCTTCGTTCCGCTCGACGACAAGCAGGTGCGCATCTATGTCTGCGGGCCCACGGTCTATGACTATGCCCATATCGGCAATGCGCGGCCGATCATCGTCTTCGACGTGCTCTTTCGCCTGTTGCGCCAGCTTTACGGGCCGCAGCATGTGCGCTACGTGCGCAACCTCACCGACGTGGACGACAAGATCAACGCCCGCGCCGCGGCCGAGGGGGTGCCCATCAGTGAGATAACGGCGCGCACCATCGCCCAGTTTCATGCCGATATTTCGGCCCTTGGCGTATTGCAGCCGACGGTGGAGCCGCGCGCCACGGAGCACATCGCGGCCATGCAGGAGATCATCTCCCGGCTCATCGAGGCCGGGTGCGCCTACGAGGCGGAGGGCCATGTGCTCTATGATGTCTCGGCGCGCCCCGGTTACGGCCAGCTCTCCCGCCGTTCGCTGGACGAGATGCTGGCCGGAGCGCGGGTGGAGGTGGCGCCCTACAAGAAAAATCCCATGGACTTCGTGCTGTGGAAGCCCTCCCGCGAGGGCGAACCGGCTTGGGAGAGCCCCTGGGGGCCGGGCCGTCCGGGCTGGCACATCGAGTGCTCGGCCATGAGCTGGAAGCACTTGGGGAGCACCTTCGACATCCACGGCGGCGGCATAGATCTGCAATTTCCCCACCACGAGAACGAGATCGCCCAGTCAACTTGCGCCTTTCACACGCCCTTCATGGCCAAATACTGGATGCACAACGGCTTCTTGCAGGTGGAGGGGCAGAAGATGTCCAAGTCGCTGGGCAACTTCATCACCATCCACGATCTTCTGGCCGAATGGCCCGGCGAGGTGCTGCGGCTGAACATGCTGCGCACCCATTACCGCCAGCCCATCGACT
>JALSNA010000136.1 GCA_026987255.1 Hyphomicrobiales bacterium
GATGGCCTCCATGACCTCGTCATCGGCCTGCGCAAGGGGGGTGGTGAAGAATCCGGGAAAAGTCGTCTCGCTCATGATGCATCCTGAACTGGCGGTGAAAAGGGTGGCCTGTGGTTAGCTCAAAACAGCCGCGCTCACAAGGCCAAGGCAGGCAGGCATCCTGTCGCGCCGCCGTCATTATCCACCTTCGTCCTGACCATCCCTTGCAGATGGTGAAGGGAGGTTTTCATTTTCTTCACGGGGCAGGCTCAGGTTCAGACCAGGCAGACCGGCATGGCAGCTGCCCTGTTCTTCTTTTCCGCCTCGCGGGCGGTCTGCTTGCCGCGCAGGGTGGAAAGAGGGTTGCGTGGGGTTTGCTTCGTTTTTAGTATCCGGCTTCTACAGGCAACGAGATGCAGGAGCCTTTTCATGGCGATGAATCCCGATGACATCATCCGGCTGATCAAGGATGCCCTGCCGGATGCGCAAATCAATCTGGTGGACACCGCGGGCGATCAGAACCACTATGCCGCCGAGATCGTCTCGGAGGCCTTTCGCGGCAAGCCCATGGTGGCCTGCCACCAGATGGTCTACAAGGCGCTGAAGGGCAAGATGGGCGATGAGCTGCATGCGCTCTCGCTGACCACCCGCGCGCCGGACTGAGGTCACCCGCCTGGCCGGTGCGTCCGTGCCACGAAATTCAACCCCGAAACAAGGATGAAACGAGATGAGCGACGTGAAGGACTGGATCGATTCGGTCGTCAAGGACAATGACGTGGTGCTGTTCATGAAGGGCACCAAGGAACAGCCCATGTGCGGCTTTTCCGGCCGGGTGGCGCAGATCCTGGGCTACATGGAGGTGCCCTATCAGGATGTCAACGTGCTGGCCTCCGATGCCCTGCGCGAGGGCATCAAGGAATATTCCGACTGGCCCACCATCCCGCAGCTCTACGTGAAGGGCGAGTTCGTCGGCGGCTGCGACATCGTCACCGAGATGTTCCAGAACGGCGAGCTGGCCAAGATGCTGGCGGAAAAAGGCGTGCCCCACACCCCGCGCAGCGCAAGCTGAAAACGGCGGGCAGACGGCACATGGGGATGATGGAGGAAACCGTCATCCCTTTTTCTTTTCCATCTCCTTTTTCTCTCTGGCGATGCCGATGATTTCGCCATCCTTGATGATGGGGTGGGCATCGGGGATGTCGGCCGGGGTGACCAGGCCGGCCGAAATGACCAGCTTGGCGCCCTCCTCCACGGTCATGTCCAGAATGCGCACCTCGTCGCGGTGGACGAAGAACAGAAAGCCAGAGGTGGGGTTGGGCGTGGTCGGCATGAAGCACGAATACATGGGATTGCCCGGCGGCAGGCCGATGTCGCCCGAATCCACCTCGCGGGCGATGAAGGCCACCACGTGCACGCCCTTGCGCGGATATTCGATCAGGCCGACGCTCTTGAAGTTCTTAGAGCCCTGTTGCAGGGCGGTCTGGAAAATCTGCTTGATACCGCGATAGACGGTGCGCAACACCGGCATGCGCCCCAGGATACGCTCCCACCAGTTGATGATCGAGCGGCCCACCAGATTGGCCGCCAGCGCGCCGATCATGGTCAGCACGATGATGGTGAACAGCAACCCCACCCCGGGCACCGTGAAGGGCAGATAATTGTCCGGGTTGTAGACATCCGGGATCAGCGGCTTGACCCAACGGTCGAACAGCGACATGAACCACCAGGCCAGCCACAGGGTGATGGTGATGGGCGCGACCACGATCAGGCCGGCAAAAAAGTATCCCCGCAGCCGTCTCAGCACCTTGAATATCCCCGAATGAAATTGCTGCCGAACTTTTTAAATACAGGAATGATGCTGGATTGGGGAGTCTTTGTTGGTGTGTGCAAAAGTCGCGCTGCATCCTGCCCCTGCAGATGGCAGCCATGGGAAAGCGAAGGGAACTCTCTGAAAACGCTTGCGCGCCCATCCTCACCCCCTGCCAACCACCCAGGTCATGGGATGCCACGGGTGGTTGGCAGGGAATGAGGATGGTCTTCAAGACAGTGAATGGAGATGCCCGATGGCATGGGCTCATTCCATTTAACTGAAAGGACGCAAAAAGGCAGGGCCCCGTGGTGGAGCCCTGCCCTTTTGGCGCTCAGGTTGGGGCCGATGCCCCTATGTCCTGGTCAGGAGCCTGCGCGCGTAACCAGGCAGCTTGCCCCCTTGCGCTTCAGCCGGGCGCACAGGCGGCGCGCCAGCTTCTTGTCTTCGAAGCCCACCAGGCGCAGGCGGAAGAAGGTTCCACGGCCTTCGATTTCGGCCTTCATGACCACCGGCCTGGCATTGCGCACCACGCGCGAGACCCTGGGCTTGAGCTTTTTCCAGTTGCCCCAGGCGGCCTCCTCGGAGCGCTGGGAGACCAGTTGAATGGCCCAGCCGGAATAGGTGATCTTCGCCGTCTTGCCGGCCACGCTTTCCTTTTCCGGCATGGCGGCATGGATGACCTGGGCCGGAGCCGGGGCATTGGCCGGGACGATGGCCAGTTTCTTGTTCTCCGGAGCCTTTTTCACCTCTGGATGGGCCGCCCTGACTTCAGGTTTGGCCTCCCCGGCGAGAGCCGCGACGGCCACCGGGGCCTTGTGAACGGCGGAGGGCTCCTTGTGCGGCGCGGCGGGCTCATCCTGGCGCTCAGGCGCATGCGCCATGGCCGGCGGGGCCACCGGCGCGGGCTGGGCCGTCTTGCGCAGGTTCAGATCCGAGCCATGGGCGCGGCCCAGGGAGGCGGTGTGCAAAGGGGCCTTTTTCCCGGCCCGGGCGCCCTTTGCCGGGGCGATGGCGGCGAAGCTGACGCCCCTGCCCTTCATCAGGGCGGCCAGCTGGCGGCGCGCCGGGGCATAATCGGGCTTGGTCTTCAAGGCGGCATAGAGCTCGGCCCTGGCATCGGGGGTGCGCTTGAGGGCCTTGAAGATCATGGCCTTGGCCAGATGCACCTGATGGGGCTGCGGATAGCCGTATTTCAGCGCCTTGTCGTAATCGGCCAGGGCAAAAAGCAGCTGGCCGGCGCCATGGAGGATGTTGGCGCGCGAATAGTAGCCCTGGGCAAAATAGGGATCGAGGAAGAGCGCGGAGGTGAAATCCTCTATGGCGCGCCCTGCCCTGCCCCTGGCGCGCCAGGCCAGGCCGCGGTTGTAGAGGGCGATGGCGCGGGCATGGGCGGAGAGCGCATCCATGTGCAAGGCGGCCTCGTAATCGCCGATGGCCTTGTCGTAAAGACCCAGCTTCTGGCGCGCCAGACCGCGGTTGAGAAGAGCGCGCGCCAATGTCTCCGGCGCCAGCTTGCGGCTTTCGATGGCTTCGTTGAACAGCTCGGCGGCGCGTCTTGCGTCGCCGGAGGAGAGCGCGTCATAGGCCTTGACGGCCAATGCATTGGGGGATTTTTCGATGACGCCCGCAACGGCCGGCGCAGCCGCACTTGCGGCGAGCAACACGGAACAAACAGACGCATACATGACTGACCTGAGCTTCATAATGATCACATTCATGAAGCATCAAGGTTAAGGCGGCGCTAACGGAACCTGAAGCAGGCGTAAAGAGCTGTCCCGCTTTGGCAAGAGGGATCTTCCAAAAACGCTTGCGCGCCCATCCTCACCACCTGCCAACCACCCAGTCATGGGACACTACGGGTGGTTGGCAGGCGGTGAGGATGGTCTTTCAGACAGTTGATGAAGATGCCAAGAGGCAAAATTTTTGCCCGCCCGCCCCTTGTTGAGGGCCGCGGCATGCGCTATCTGAAGCGGGCCTGCAAGACCACGCAAAACGCCAGGCCCGACATGCGGAGAGGTGCCGGAGTGGTCGAACGGGGCGGTCTCGAAAACCGTTGTGCCCTTGCGGGCACCGTGGGTTCGAATCCCACCCTCTCCGCCACTTGCGTTGTGAGGAATTTTTCTCCGCCCCCGCAGCGCCAGGATTTTCCAGTCATTTTCAAGGGTTGGGCCGGTGGGCTGTTCACCTTCGTCAGCATGAAACACCGCAAATCGATCTCTCCGGGCCGTTTTTCTCTGAACCTCATGGCTGCGGCGATCTGATGAATTTTTCGTAATGCGCTGAAAT
>JALSNA010000137.1 GCA_026987255.1 Hyphomicrobiales bacterium
TTGTCCTTGCGGCGCGGGGCATGGCTCCTGGCGCCGGCCTTGCGGGCCGGTTTGGCCTTGCCTTTCCCGCCTCTAGCGGCAGGCTTAGCGCCACCGGGTTTGCCATGTTTGCGGGCGGGGCGGAAAGGACCGGTGCCGCGCGGCCACCAGACTTCGATGAAGCTGTCCCCGGCGTCTTCTCCTGCCGCCTTCGCATCATCACCTGCAGATTGCGCCGCGGCCTCTTCCCCGCCTTTTTCCGCTTCGCCGCCGCCATCCTGCGGCTTGTCCGCCGCGGCTTCCTTTTGGTCTTTCACGTCCTCCGGTGGCGGCGCGGGGCGCTTTTCGGCCCGGTAACCGAGGGCCTTGAGGACATCGGCGAAATCGGGGCCGGAGCAGCCCACCAGCGACATCATGTCGGGAATGACGGTAAAGCCGCCGCCCTCAACGGAGCCTTCCGGGCGCGCCTCGCCCTCGAAGCGCGGCTTCCAGAAGACACGCTCGCGGATCTTGTCGCCGAGACGCTCCAGCATGTCCACGCGCACCGCGCGGCGGCCGCAGACCTTGTAGCCGCAGATCTGGTAAAGTCCCTCCGGCCAGCTTTCATCCGCGGTCACGGAAGTCAGCCCCTGGCCGGGCGGCTCTGGCAACCGGGAAGCGGGCGGGCCGCCATCGGCCTGTTTCATCAATCCCCACAGCAGCACCCGCAGTTGCGTGGGCGCAGGCTTGAGCAGGGCGGGGATGAACAGGTGAAAGGCGCCAAAGCGCACCCCGTGGCGGCGCAACAGGGCGCGGGTGTCCTGATCCATGCCGCGCACCTGCGGGGCCACCTCGTCGCGCGGGATGACGCCCAGTTCCTCCACCAGCCGGTAGGCCAGGCCGCGCGCTGTGCCCTTGAGCTCCTCGTCATCGCGCAGGGCGATCAAGGGCGCCAGCAGGGTCTCGATGTGGCGCGACAGGAATTTCTGCAGGCGGAAGGACAGGGCCTCGCGATCGGTCTGCTCCATGACCTCATCGGCGAGCAGCTCCACCCTGGGCTTGAGAACATCCGGCCCCGGCGCAAGCTGCCCCACCGGGGCGTCATGCCAGATGATGTGGCCTTTGGCATCGAGGCGAAAATCGGTGTCGGGGGCGGCAATGGCCGATTGGGCGCGCTCCGCCAGCTCCTTTTTCACCGCCTCGCGAATGGCCGCCGACCAGGCCTTTTCATGGGCGCCGGAGCCCTTTTCGCCCTCGGCGCGAAAGCGGAATCCCTCGATCCGCCCGGCATCTTCGCCCTCGATGCGCACCGCGCCTTCGTCGTCAACGCTGGACATCAACTCTTCCCTTTCCCGGAGGCGTCTCAACAATGTGGAGGTTTTCCTGTCAATGAAGCGCCGCGTCAAGCGTTCATGCAGGGCATCGGACAGTTTATCCTCGATTTCACGCGTTTTTTCCCGCCAGTGGGCCGGATCGGCCAGCCAGCCGGCGCGGTTGGCGGCGAATGTCCATGTTCTCACATGGCTGATGCGGTTTGACAAGGCGTCGATATCGCCCTCATAGCGCGCGCAACGGCGCACCTGGCGGGCCATCCAGTCCTCGCCGATCACGCCCGCGCCGGAGCGCAGGAAGCGGTAGATGGAGCCGATCAGGGCGGCATGCTCGGCCGCCGTGATGTTGCGGTAATCGGGCAGCTGGCAGACCTCCCACAGCAGCTTCGTGGCCTCAGGGGAGCTTGCCATGTCCATGATCTCCGCCTGGCGCGAGAGGGTCTCCAGGGCGAGAATGTCGGCCCCGGCGCGGGCGCGGGTGAGCCCCTCGCGCCTTGGCAGCGCCTTCAGGGAGGCGAGAAGATGATCCACCGAGGCGAAATTCAGGTTGGCGTTGCGCCACTGGGCCACCTTGACGGCGGCGAAGCGGTGCTCTTCCAGATCCTCGATGAGGGCCGGATCGAGAGGCCGGGCGCGGGCGGTGACGCCGAAGGTGCCGTCATTGAGGTGGCGTCCGGCGCGCCCGGCGATCTGGCCCATTTCGGCCGGCGTCAGGTCGCGCAGGTGAAAACCGTCGAACTTGCGGGTGGCGGCGAAGGCGATATGGTCCACGTCCATGTTCAGGCCCATGCCTATGGCATCGGTGGCCACCAGATATTCCACATCGCCGGACTGGTAGAGCGCCACCTGGGCATTGCGGGTGCGCGGCGAGAGCGCCCCCATGACCACCGCCGCCCCGCCCTTCTGGCGGCGCAACAGCTCGGCGATGGAATAGACCATGGAGGCGCTGAAGGCGACGATGGCGCTGCGCGGCGGCAGGCGGGTGAGCTTTTTGGCGCCCGCATATGTGAGGCGCGAAAGGCGCGGCCGGGCGCGAAATTCCACATCCGCCAGCAGATTGCGCAGCAGCGGGCGCATGGTATCGGCGCCCAGAAGCCAGGTTTCGTGCGCTCCGCGCGCATGCAGGATGCGATCGGTGAAGACATGGCCGCGCTCGAAATCGGCCGCCAGCTGCACCTCGTCGATGGCCAGGAAATCCACCGCCTGGTTGCCCGGCATGGCCTCCACGGTGCACACCCAGTAGCGCGGGGCTTGCGGCACGATCTTTTCCTCGCCGGTGACCAGCGCCACCTTGGCCGCGCCGGTGATGGCGCGCACGCGATCGTAGACCTCGCGCGCCAGAAGGCGCAGGGGCAGGCCGATCATGCCGCTGGGATAGCTCAGCATGCGCTGCACGGCCATGTGGGTCTTGCCGGTATTGGTCGGCCCCAGCATGGCGATGATTTTTCCGCAACGGGTCATGGCGGGGCCGGATATCGGGGACAATGAAGGCGGGATTTGGGCTTTTTGCCCGAAATGCCCCCGCCTGGCAATGGCGGCGAAAGGAAGGCCAAGGGAAAGAGAAAAATGCTTCATTCAGGGACAAGGGGTTAACTTTCGGAACGCGGGCGGAACGAACCATGTCCGAATCACTGAAACAAGCAATGTTCCTGCTTTCTTCTTGTTCCAAAGGGCCGGTTTTGACGTCATTAGCCCGCAAGATGGCTCCCGGGAGCCAGCGGGCCAAAGCGGGCAAGAGCGCCAAAGGTTAATGATGGCATGAGCGGCTGGCGCCAAATGTTGATGAAAGATGAACGCGGGCAGGCCCGCCGGTCTGTTCGGCTGTCAGGAAATGAAAGAAATGCGAACGAAGCATGTCCGAATCAGCGATTGGCCAATGTTCTTCATTTGTTTTTCCAATATCTTGTGGCTAGCTCTTTTCTCAAGCACAATTTTTCAATGCCTGTCTCAAGGATCAGGCCGGCCCGATCAACTTTTGCGGCCATGCCTGTTTCATTCCGGCACAGCATGAAACCGCGTCACACAGAAGCATTCAGCTGGCAGGTTTCAGCTTTTTTTACACTTTGCTGTTTTAAATGAGCCGCGAACCGGGCTTCAGGCGGGGGCATGGTGCTGGTTTTGTCTTCATCATTGCAGCAGCGCGCAAGGCGCAGGAGTCAAGACAAAGTGGGCGGCATTGCACAAAACGGCAATCAGGAACAGACGCTGGATTTCATCGCCAGGGCCGTGGAGGCCATAGGCGAAGCCATCTATTGCTGGGACATTGCAACCGACAGCCTGACCTGGAGCCCCAATTCCGCCGCGGTGCTGGGTGTTCAGGATGAAGAATTGCTGAAAACCGGCAAGGCCTACGCCACCTTGCTGGACCGCGACAATATCACCACCCGGTATGATGCCGTCATGCATTCGGCCAAACCGGACACCGGAGACGGCGTGCCCTTTTCCATTGAATACATGATCCGCCCCTGGGGTCGCGAGCGGGATGAAACCGCCTGGCTGGAAGATACCGGATGCTGGTTCGCCGGGGAAAACGGCCGCCCGAAGCTGGTTTATGGCGTCATCCGCCGCATAGACGAACGCCACAACAGCGACCAGCGGCTGCACTTTCTGGGCAATTTCGATCCGCTCACCGGCCTGATGAACCGCGGAAGGCTCGGCGAGGCCCTGGATGAAGCCATCCTGAACGCGGAAAGGGAGAATTCTTCCTGCGCCTTCATGATCGCCTCGGTGGACAATCTTCCGGTCATTGCCGATGCCTACGGCTTCGACATTGCCGATGAAG
>JALSNA010000138.1 GCA_026987255.1 Hyphomicrobiales bacterium
CCTCGCGCTCGTCCGGATGCTTGTTTGCCATGCTTCCCTCTTTGTCATTTGTGCGCTGATGCGCACTCGCTCCGGCCCGCGCCCCCTCCCGGCCACCCAAGATTATAGGCAAGGCGTCCGGGAGGGGGCACGGGCCTCTTTTTTGTCCTGTGTGCGCAAAGGGGTTTGCGCGTCTGTTGTGACAGGCCTTGAGGATGCCTAGCCGCATCATGGCCGGGAAAGGGGCAAAAGAAAAGGGCGCAAAACTCATGCGCCCTGCCCATTTTTCCATGTGGAAGCCGTTTCAGCGGTTGAGCGCCGCCACCAGGGCGTTCACGTCACCATGTTTCTTGCGCAGATACTTGTAGAAAATGCCTCTTTGCAGGAAGGACAGCGAAAAGCCCAGCACCTTGACATCGTTGATCCGCCATCCCTTGCGCGTCTTGTGCAGCCGCCAGACGACATTGTAGGTCGCGCCGGATGCCAGCCAGACCTTGGAGCGCACCAGCATGTCGGCGCCATCCTTGCGCGGCGTCTTGTCGATGGCCGTCTTGACAATGCGGTATTTGCGGCTCTGATCGGCGAAATAGCGCGCCATGAAGGTGCGCACGCCGCGGTAATAGAGCGCCTTCTTGGAACGTGGCAGGGCGGACTTGTAGCGCCCCAGGGAATAATCGGCGATGGCCGGGACATCGGCGCGCCGCGCCAGCACGGCGGAAAAGCTCTTGATGGTGCCTCTTTGCTGGGCGCGCAGAAGCTCCGATGCGACAGTCTGCAAATGGCGCACCGCCGGGTGCAGCCGGGTGGAGGCCTTGGCGCTGGCCGCATGGGCGCAGGCCGAGCCTGCCCAGACCATGGTGGACACAAGGCCCGCGATCAGGATGCGCCTGTCGGGAAATCTGCCGGACACTGTATCGTTACTCCTCAAGGCTGTCTGTGCGCCCCCGCTTGGCGTTATAAGCCTGTTTACCTTAATGGCCTGTAAATGACAAACGGGGCGATCCTGTGAAAATCGCGCCTTGGGCCCTCAGGCGGAGTTTTCCCGCAGATAGGCCATCAGGGCGCCGAAATCGCCATTGCTGCGGTTGAGGATGGAGACGAACTTGTCACGCATGCGCAGCGACAGCCAGATGCCCTTGATGTTGACATCGCCGACGCGGTAGCTGCCGGAGCCGGTAATGCGCCACTTGACCGGGGATTTCGCGCCATTGGCAAAGACCAGATCGGTGTCCACGGTGATCCACTTGCCGCGTCTTGTGGTGCGCTTGATGACCAGCTTGCTGGCCGCCAGATCCTTGCGGTAATAGACGAACAATCCGGCGATGTAGTCAATGACCAGACGATAGTATTCCGCCTGCATGGAGCGGGGCATCTTGCGGCGGTATTTGCCCAGGGCGAAACGGGCGATGGCGTGCATGTTGGCGCTGCGCGTCAGCAGGGAAACGAAACGGCTTTTCAACGCCCGCCCCGATTGGCCCGAACGCGCCAGGGCCATGACCTGGTTGGCCAGGGAGGTGACGTAGCTTTCCGGGCTGGCGGCCAGGGCTGCCCTGGCCGTCAGGGGCAGAACGAGCAATCCCGCGGAGGCCTTCAGCAGCAGTCTGCGCGCCGCTGCGTGATCAAGGGCTGGGCGGGGGCTGGTGCGGTGTGTCATGTCGGTATCCTGTTGCCTGTGACGATATCCTTGCAAAGAGCAGGAACTTCACCGATGTATGCCTGATCCGCCCCCAAGCGGCCTGTTCCGGCAGGTGCGCAGTTTGCTCAATATTGTGAACTGTGGCAAGAGGTTCTATCGAAAAATGCGGCAAAACCGGGACGCAAGGTGGATTGGCGGTCATGGGGACGGATGACAAGGGCGGGATGGAGGATATCCTGGCGGCGTTGCGCGCCGCCGGAGAGGCCACGCGATTGCGGCTTTTGGCCGTTCTCTCCCATGGCGAGCTGAACGTCACCGAGCTGATGCAGATTCTTGGTCAGAGCCAGCCGCGCATTTCCCGCCATCTGAAGCTGATGACGGAAGCGGGTCTTCTGGAACGCCACAAGGAGGGCAGCTGGGTCATTTTCCGCCGCCATGAAGAGGGCGCCGCGGCCGCCCTGGCTGGGGCCATTGCCGGCTTGCTCGATGCGGATGACCCGATTTTTGCGCAGGATCTGGAGCGCCTGCGGCAGGTGCAGCGCGCGCGGGCGAAAAAGGCGGCGGACTATTTTGCCTCGGTGGCCGGCCAATGGGACAGGATCCGCTCCCTGCATGTTTCCGAATCACAGGTTGAAGAGGCCATGAAGGAGATGGCCGGGAGGGGGCCTTTCCGCTTCTTTGTGGATGTGGGCACCGGCACCGGACGCATGCTGGAGCTATTCGCTCCGCGGGCCGAGCATGCGGTGGGGGTGGACAGCTCGCGCGAGATGCTGACCGTGGCGCGCGCCAGGCTGGAGGCGGCGGGACTGACCCATGCGCAGGTGCGCGCCGGGGATGCTCTGGCGCTGCCCATCGAGGATGGCCGGGCGGATTTCGTCTGCATGCACCAGGTGCTGCATTTTCTCGGCGATCCGGCCGCCGCCCTAGGCGAGATCGCCCGCGTGATGGCCAGGGGCGGGCGGCTTTTGGTGGCCGATTTTGCTCCCCATGAGCTGGAGTTTCTGCGCGAGGAACACGCCCACAGAAGGCTCGGCATCGCGCATGAGGCAATGGCGCGCTGGCTGAACCGCGCCGGGCTGGAGCTGTCGGCCCACAGATATCTCGAACCACCGGAAAGCCTGCGCGATCACGGCCTGACGGTCTCCCTGTGGCTGGCGCGCAAGAGCACCTGAGAGGAACAGGCCGGGGTGGCAAAAATCTTTTTGACAAAAGGCAAATCTCCCCTTCACAAAGGCGAAAACAGGGCCTATATAAGTCCGGCCCTCAGCACCAGCGCTGACGGCGGATAATGACGCGGGGTGGAGCAGTCTGGTAGCTCGTCAGGCTCATAACCTGAAGGTCGCAGGTTCAAATCCTGCCCCCGCAACCAAAAAAGCCCGTAACTTCAAAGAGTTACGGGCTTTTTGATTCCAGCATTTTCCAAACATTTTCCGCCATGGACGCACCATGGACGCAAATTTGTTCGTGGTTGGGCGTATGGGTGAATTCCGGCGTGAAGTGCAACACCCCCTTGCCGATGTGGTATCGGCATGGATGCTTGATCTTCCATATGAGGGAGTGTTGCTTTTGCCTCTTATGCGCATCTGCCATACGAAGAAAGAGAGCAAATTGCTTTTTTGCGCGCCGCCGGGAAAAGCCTGCGGGCCATTGCCGAGGCTCTGGGGCGCTGCGCATCCACCCAGCCTGAGATCTGCGCCGTAACAGATTGCCCTCAATGCACAAGTCCAACACCTTCGCCTTTGGCCCCGAGTTCGCCCATCACAAGCTGCTGCGGCAGGCGCTGAACATGAGGTTCTGCGACGCCTGCGCATCATGGCAGAAGGGCGGCGTGGAGAACGCCAATGGCCGCTTGCTTTGGGTGGTTGCCCCGCCAGCTCGATATCGACAACCCCGGTGACGACGAACTCACACGTGATCATCATGACCTGCAAGCTCACCCTTGATGAATGCCTCGGCTACATCACACCCTTCCAGGCCATCCTCAGGGAGCTTGGCAAAAACGTCAAAATCCGCTTTGCTTGAGAGTGTTGCTCTTCGCGATGGAATCCACCCTTTTGAAATGTGGCACCAGGAACGCGGCAGGGGGGCAAACGTTCTCTGAGCACAGTTCATCATTCGGTGTTTTCATTGGTATATCACCGCCAGAGATTTCTGAATTTCCCTCATTCCCCGGTTTTGCCTTTTCTATAGCCGAGTGGGGCGTTTTTTCGCCAACCGGCCTGGTTGCGCTGATAATTGTCGCGATTTTCGCCTGTTTCCAGGTGCTTATCCGGTTTTTACCGCGCACCTCTCCCGCAACCGCTCAGCCGGGTATAGCGGTGCCGGCCTCAAAGGCACCGGACTTTTTTCACAAGGGCCGGGCGGCTTGATTTTGTCGCAAGGAGAGGTGAATATGGGCGGGGGATTTTTTAAGGGAATGACTGAGATGAGCGGATGGGCAAACGGATGGGCCATG
>JALSNA010000139.1 GCA_026987255.1 Hyphomicrobiales bacterium
GCGCCCTTGCGCGGCGGCGTGCGAATGTCGCCCCTGGAAAGGTCCAGCTTCAGCCCCAGGGCGCGAACGCGGCCATTGCCGTCGCGGCGCGGAGAGATGCGCCCCTTGATCTCGGCGGCGCCGCCATTCATGAAGACCGTCGAGGGAGCAATGACGAAATCCCCCTGTGCGGAATCGTAATCGACCCGGATCAGCCCCTCCTTGATGTTCACCGGCCGGGCGATGTAGCCGGGAAAATCCACCTTGCCGGAGCCTGCGGTGAGTTCCGCGGAGGCCTTGAGCAATTGGCCCTTGGCGGAATATGTGGCCTCCACATGGCCCGACAGGGGAACGCTGATATGGGCGAGCTTTGAAAGGGCGAAAATGTTGCGGGCGAACTGCGCCGGAATGACGTCGAAAACGCGCGCCGCGAGGGTGAAATTGCGCGCCTTGCGGCGAAAGGTGGCGTTGAACTCCGTGCGCCAGGGGCGGCCGCCGTTCGAGACATTGGCGGAGGCAAAGAGCGCATAGCCATAGCCCATGCGGCGGAACACCAGATTGGCATGCGGCGCATACCACAGGACATCGTTGAGCTCATCATAATAGGAAATGGCGGCGCGCGAGATGTAGATGGTGTCGAAGGAGGCCAGGGTGCCGTCCTTTCCGCTGGCATTGAAAATCTGGCTGTTGAGAAATTCGACGATCTCTTCGTTGCTGAACAATTGCCCTTTGGAAAAGGGCAGATCCCTTCTCTCTTCGGCGTTTTGGCTGGGCAATTTTGCCGCCTTGCCCCGATTGCCGGGGCCGGCGTCGAAACCTATCTCCAGCTTGCCCTGCCTGGTGCGCCGCAGGATCAGGCGCGGGCCGATCAATTCCACCGAATGCACCCGGGCATTGCCGCGCAGAACCTCCGACAGCTTCAGCCCCAGGGAGGCACGCGGGGCATGGGCCAGGATGCGGCCGGTGGAATCCACCAGCCGCAGGTTCTGCAGCCGCAAGGCGGGCCTGCCGGTCTGCTTGTCACGCTCCAGAATGACGCCGCTCATGCGCACGCCAAGGCCGGTTTTGCGCATCCGCGCATTGATGGCCGCGCGCACCCGCTCATCGAGAAAGGACAGCTGCATCGGCCCCTGGTTCAGCCGCCACCAGAAAAGTCCGGCCGCGATCAGCATGGCCAGCAAAAGCACAGCGAAAACCGCCAGGGTAATTTTGCCCGCCTTTCTGATCACGCCCGCCTCTTTGTCCTCGTATCCTCAAAAGGCCCGCGCCATGGCCGCCCGGAAGAGCCCTGCGCCACATGGCAAAAACCTTGCGCCGATTCAGCCCGCAACCGTTGCACCCGCACTTGGGCCAGATTATGAATGATGCCATCGGGCATCTCTATTAGCTGTCTTAAAGACCATCCTCACCCCCTGCCAACCGCCCGAAGTGTCCCATGACTGGGGTGGTTGGCAGGGGGTGAGGATGGACACGCAAGCGTTTTTGGAGCTCCCATCGGGCATGCATATCCACAGGGGCAGCGCCTGTCCATGATTCGTTATGCATGTGGATATTTGATGACCCCTGACACAGGCGCCGGGCAGGCGGCGAGGAGACAAGGACACCATCATGAGCGAAAACATCGAGGAAGGCCGGCAAGCTCCCGGCTTCGAGCTGGAAACCGACACGCAAGGGCCCATCCGCCTGGAGGATTTTCGCGGCAAGTGGGTGGTGCTCTATTTTTACCCCAAGGACAACACCTCCGGCTGCACCACCGAGGCGAAGGACTTCACCGCCCTGAAGGAGGACTTCGCCAAGGCCGGGGCGGTGATCATCGGCGTCTCTCCCGATACGGTGCGCAAGCATGCCAATTTCCGCGCCAAGCACGATCTGGGCATCATCCTGGCGGCCGACCCGGAGCGCCAGGCCATAAAGGCCTATGGCGTGTGGAAGGAAAAATCCATGTATGGGCGCAAATACATGGGCGTGGAGCGCTCCACCTTCCTCATCGATCCGCAAGGCAAGATTGCCCGCATCTGGCGCAAGGTGCGCGTCAAGGGCCACGCCGAAGCGGTGCTGGAGGCCTTGCGGGAGCTGACCTGAGCCACGGGGCTGGTTTTTTCGCCCCAAGGTGGCTATAGAGAAAACCTCATGGTCATGAATTGACCGCATTTGACGTCCATCCGGACTTGGGCGCAGCCGTTTTGCGCGGGGACATCGAGAGGGAGCAAGATACGGCGCAGATGAGTCACCGGCCTGCAAGAAGTTCCATCCTGCGCGAATACGAGCGCTCCAGGAAACCCTCCCTGCTGGGGCGGATTTTCCGCGAGCGCAGTTTCTATGTGCGCGGAGCATCCGGGGTGCGTCTGGTGACCATCCGCCCCTGGATGCAGGCATCGGCCCTCGGCATCGCTTCCCTTCTGGCCTTCTGGACGGCCTATGCCACGGTCAACACCGTCTTCAAGAACCAGATGCTGGTAATGAAGGAGCGCAAGCTTCAGGCCATGCGCATGGAGGCCGCCGCGCGCGAGGCCAGATTGCGCCAGCAGATCGATGCGCTGGGCGGCAAGCTGATGCTCGACCAGAAGGCCTGGCTGGCCAAGGTGGACGAGCTGCGGCGCGATTACGACAGGCTGGTGGCGCGCCAGAAGGTCTTGCGCAATTTCCTCTCCCAGACGGGCCTGGCCAAGCCGCGGAAAAAGGATGCGCAACCGCCTGCCGGCCCCTCATCCGGAGATGGGCGCGGCTCCCTCCTGCCGCGCGGCAGCCTGACCAGCGGGGCGCTGGAGACGCCTTTCCAGGTGCGCTTTGCCGCCCCCTTCAGGAGCGCGCGGGAGGCGCAAGAGCCCCTGAACATCCTGCGCCGGAGGCTGGCGAAAATGGAAAAGCGCCAGATCGCCCTGCTCGATCTGGCCGTGGCCAGGGCGGGCGAACGCCTGGCCAGGGTGCGCAAGATCTACCGCAAGCTGGGGCTCGATCCGGTACGCGTCGCGGCCAGCGCCAGTTTCGCGCCCAAGGCCATCGGCGGCCCCTATATCCCGGTTCTGGCGCGCGATGCAGGCGCAAGACCGCTGGTGCGCCGCATGAACCGCATCAGCGCCATTCTGGGCGAGGCACAAACCTTGCGCCATGAAATGCTCTCACGCCTGCCCGTGGCCCTGCCGATGCACAAGTTCCGGCGGATCTCCTCGCGCTTCGGGTACCGCTCCGATCCCTTCCGCCATACCCTGGCGCTGCATGCGGGGATCGATTTCAAGGCCGCCTATGGCGCGCCCATCTATGCCCCTGCTCCCGGCGTTGTGACCTATGCTGGCTGGGCAGGCTCCTACGGGCGGCTGGTGAAAATCCGCCATGACAACGGGCTTGAGACCCGTTATGCTCACCAGAGCGCCATTTTGGTGCACAAGGGCCAGCGCGTGACGCGCGGCACGCAGATAGGCCGGCTGGGCAATACGGGCCGCTCCACGGGGGCACATCTGCATTATGAAATCAGGCTCAATGGCAAGCCCATGAACCCGGAGCGTTTCTGGAAGGCAAGGAATGATATTTCGAAAATCAAAATCGAGGGCTGAAACCCCCATCCCCGCCGCGCCTGATGCGCCGCAAAAGGCCAAGCCGGTGGCCAATGCCGGGCCTTCCATCCTGACCTCCGACATGGTGCTGGAGGGCAATCTGGCGACCAATGGCGAATTGCAGATCGATGGCACGGTGCATGGCGCGGTGCGCGCCGCTGTATGCATCATCGAGGCCAATGGCGCGGTGCATGGCTCGGTGGCCGCCGAGGAGGTTTTCATCCGCGGCCGGGTGATCGGCCCCATCTGCGGTGTGCATGTCACGGTGGTGGCCGGCGGTCACGTGGAGGGCGATGTGCTCAACCAGTCCATCGCCATCGAGAATGGCGCCTATATCGACGGCAAGATCCGCCGCTCCGAAGACCCCATGACCGAATGGCAGCAGATGTGGTATGGCGAGGACCAGCCCCAGCAGCTGGGGTATGACGACCCCGCCGCCGCCCCGGCCGAAGGCTATCCCGAAGCGCCCGCCACCTATACCATCCCGCAAGGGGATGAGGACGACACCAAGAGCAGCTGACCACACTCCGCACCTGCTCCCTTCCGCGCCGGCTTTTTCCGGCTTGCCCCGGTCGGCATGTCAGGCCGCCTCAGACATGCCCTTGCGCCCGCATCCATTCGCCCAGGCGGGCCACGGCGCGGCGCATGTCCTCGTGGCTGCCGCAGAAGGAAAAGCGCACATAATGCTGACCGCGCCCGGGATCGAAATCCAGCCCCGGCGTGACGGCCACCCTGGTTTCTCGCAGGATGCGGCGGGCGAAATCGTAACTGTCGCGCGTATGGGCGCGGACATCGCAATAGATGTAGAAGGCCCCGTCCACCGGGGCGAAATCGGCAAAGCCGATCTTCGGCAGGGCGCCTGTGAGAAAGGCGCGGTTTTTCGCATAGACGGCCTTGCGTGCCTCCAGCTCATCCGTGGCGTCGAAGGCGGCGATGGCGGCATGCTGGGAGATGGTGGGGGTGTTGATGAACATGTTCTGGGCCAGCACCTCGGCGGCGCGCACCAGCGGTTCGGGCACGATCATCCAGCCCACCCGCCAGCCGGTCATGCCGTAATACTTTGAGAAGGAATTGATGACGATGGCCCTGGATGAAAACTCCAGGGCCGTGTGCTCCGCCATGCCATAGCTCAGGCCATGATAGATCTCGTCGGAGATGAACCAGCCCCCCGCCGCCTCTGTCTCGTGGATGAGCGCGCGCAGGGCATCGGCGGAGAGCATCACTCCGGTGGGATTGGCCGGAGAGGCCACGAGCAGTCCCTTCATGCCCGCCTTCAGGCGGGCGCGCACCGCCTCGATGGGCGGGGCCCAGCGGCTTTCCGGGCCGGTCTCGATCAGCTCCGGGGTGATGTTCAGGGCATGGAAGATGTTGCGATAGGCCGGATAGCCGGGATTGGCCAGGCCCACCGCGTCACCGGCATCGAAGGCGGCCAGGAAGGCCAGAACGAATGCGCCCGAGGAGCCGGTGGTGACGAAGATGCGCGCCGGATCGACAGGCACGCCGTAGGTCTCTTCATAATGCCGCGCGATGCGCTCGCGCAAGGGCGCGATCCCCTTGGCCTCGGTATAGCCCAGATCATCGCCATCCAGGGCCGCATGGGCGGCGGCGATGGCCTTGTCCGCGGCGGGGCCGAAAGGCTGGCCCACCTCCATGTGAATGACATCCTCGCCTCTTGCGGCCATTTCGCCCGCCATGCGCAGGACATCCATGACGATGAAGGGGGAGACGCGGGAGGCGCGCCGTGATGTTTGCTCCGTGCTCATGGATGCGGGTTAGCAAAGACGGCGGCAAAAGGCCAGAGGCATCACGGTCATGAAAGCGGCGTATTTCTGGCCAAGAGAAGGACGAAAGATGCTATGTGGAGTCCCATGATGACGCGCCCCCTCTTCTCTTTTCCCTTGCGCGCCCTGTGCGCCCTGGCCCTGCTGGCCGCCAGCTGGCCCGGGACTGCGCAGGCGCGCGGTCTGCGGCTGATCCGCGATGCGGAAATCGAGCAGCTCATGCGCATCTACACCACGCCGATCTTCCGCGCCGCCGGGCTCAATCCCGGCTCGGTGCGGGTGCATCTGATCAACGATCACCGCATCAATGCCTTCGTGGCCGGTGGCCAGCGCATCTTCATCAACACCGGTCTGCTGCAACAGGCGAAAACGCCCAACGAAGTCATCGGCGTGCTGGCCCACGAGACCGGCCACATAGCAGGCGGGCATCTGGCGCGCATGGGCATCGAGGTCAACCGGCTGAGCACCCTGGCCATCATCAGCCAGCTGCTGGCGGCGGGAGCCGTGGCCGGCGGGGCGCTGAGCGGCCAGAGCGGCGCCATCCAGAGCGGCAAGGCCATCATGCTGGGCTCGCAGTCCATGATGCAGCGCGCCTTCCTGGCCTATGCACGCACCCAGGAGGCGGCGGCCGACCAGGCGGCGGCGAAGTTCCTGGAGCGCACCCATCAGTCCGGCAAGGGCATGCTGACGCTGTTTCACAAGCTGGCGGCCCAGTCCATGGCCTCCTTGCGCTATGCCGATCCTTACGTGATGAGCCACCCCATGCCCTTGCAGCGCATCCGCAACCTGGAGCGGCTGGTGAAGAAAAGCCGCTGGTTCAACCGCAAGGATCCTCCCTGGCTCATGGAGCGCCACAAGCTCATGCAGGCCAAGCTCACCGGCTTTCTGGGCGGTGTGCGGGCGGTCTACCGCAAGTATCCGCGCTCCGACACCTCCCTGCCGGCGCGTTATGCGCGCGCCATCGCCGCCTTCCGCATCGGCGACATCCGCGCCGCCCTGCCGATCATCGACGGGCTGATCCGCGCCAAACCGAAGTATCCCTATTTCTGGGAGCTGAAAGGCCAGGCACTGCTGGAAAACGGCAAGCCTGAGGCCGCCATAGGCCCGCTGAAGCGGGCCGTGGCCCTCGCCCCGCGCATCGGCCTGATCCGCATCCTGCTGGCGCAGGCGCAACTGGCCACCGAATCCAGGGCGGGCGCGCGCGCCGCCCTGACCAATCTGCGCAAGGCCATGCCCACGGAAGGAGACCGGCCCATGCTGCACCAGTTCATGGCCCGCGCCTATGGCATTCTGGGCGATTATGGCCGCGCCGAGCTG
Organism: Hyphomicrobiales bacterium; assembly: GCA_026987255.1. GTDB lineage: Bacteria > Pseudomonadota > Alphaproteobacteria > Rhizobiales > Aestuariivirgaceae > Thermopetrobacter. Next base: position 6,629 of record JALSNA010000139.1, read on the forward strand.
GAGACGGCGGAGGCGGCCATCCGCTCCGGCGACCGCGATCTGGCGGTGAGCAAGGCCAAGGGCGCGCTGCGCCATTTCAAGCGCGGCACGGTGCAATATCTGCGTGCTAACGATATTTTGAGACTCGCCAAGCGAAGGTGAGGCTATAGTGCCCCGACCCGCAATCGCAATGGAGACAATTCACATGCTCAAGACCTTTCGCACCGTCCTTTTCGCGGGCGCGGCCCTGGCCGCTGCCGGCGCACCACTGGCTACAGCGGGCGAGTTCAGCCCGGCGCAGAAAAAGGAGATCGAGCAAATCGTGCGCTCCTATCTGATGGAGCATCCGGACATCCTCATCGACATGAGCCGCAAGCTGGAGAAACAGAAGCGCGCCCGCGAGGCCGAGGCGGCAGCCGCCGGTCTGGCGCAGAACAAGGACAAGATCTACCACGCCAAGGGCGATCTCATCGCCGGCAACCCGGAGGGCAAGGTGGCGATGGTGGAGTTCTTCGACTACAACTGCGGCTTTTGCAAGCGCGCCCTGCCCGACGTCTTGAAGCTGCAAGACACCAACAAGGATCTGAAGGTCATCATCAAGGAGTTTCCCATCCTCGGGCCGGGCTCCATGGAAGCGGCGCGCTACGCCATAGCCTCGCGCAAGCAGGGCATGGACAAATACTGGGCCTTCCACGTGGCCATGATGAAGCACAAGGGCCAGGTGAACGGCAAGGTGGCGCTGGCGCTGGCCAAGAAAACCGGGCTGGACGTGGACAAGCTGAAAGAGGATGCCAGGAGCAAGGAGGTTGACGAGATCATCAACCGCAACATGGAGCTGGCAACGAAACTGAATATCAACGGCACGCCGGCCTTCATCATCGGTGATGACATCATCCCCGGCGCGCTGGGCTACAAGGTGCTCAACGGCATCATCGCCAAGGTGCGCAAGGACGGCTGCAAGCACTGCTGATTGCACGCGGCAAACGCATCGAGCCGGTCGGACGTGAAGAAAAGTTTTCCAGCCTGCCTGGCAGGCTGGAAATACTTTTCTTCAGGAAAAACAAGGCGTCCTGCTGACTTGGGGCGGCCCGGCGTCAGCAGGACATCATTTTTGGCCCCAAGTAAATTGCAAGGTTCTGACAGAAAATCTGTCAGAACCTTGCAATTCACGGATTGTCAGAATGCCAGAAAATGCTGTGTATTCAATCTGTTGTGAATACTTCACATGCGACGAGCCGGGGTTTGGTGCGCCAAGGCGCGCCGCTCCGGCCCGCTCCCCCACCTGGGCCACCCAAGATTGTGGCAAGGCGGTTGGGAGGAGGCGGGCCTTATTCGCGCACGGATGCTGACTGTTCAGGTCTGTGCCCCGGGTGCCCTTTGCGGCATGAGCGCTTTGCATGGCAGATGGCCAGGATCATTTCTCCGGCGACTGGTCCAGATCCTTGCCGCTCTTGCGCACCTCGCGGGCGCCTTCGGGAGGGATGCACTGGGCCTGATCGCCACCTTCGGCCAGGTAGCCCTCCTTGGCCTTGCGGTCGGCCTCGGCGGCGGCCTTGAGGACCTCTTGCGGCGTGGCGGTGGAGAACCTCACCACCTTGACCAGCTCCTTGAGCATGCTGCGGGCCTTTTCCGGGCCATCATAGAGGAAGAGCACATAGACATCGGCCTGCTTGAACTTGTGGATGCCCAGCAGCATGCCTTCCTTGTGCTTCGTGTTCAGCTCCGGCTCGGCGCCGAACAGGGCGATGGAGGCCCAATCGGCATTGAAGGTCTTGCGCGCGCCCTCGCGCGGGATATTGCGCATGGGCATCTCGCCCTGCACGGCGATCTGGCCCAGAAGGGCGGTGAAGACCATCTCGTGCATGTCCTCCGGCGAGGGCGCGGAGCTGTGCGGGTCGCTAAAATCGATGACCATGCGCCGCAGCGGCCGGAAGGCCATGCGGATTTCCACCGAGCCATCCTTTTTGCGCCAGGCCTTCTCGAAAGCGTACAGAGGCGTTTCCGGCACCGGGATTTCCTCGAAATCCGCCGGAATGTCGAGGATGACCCCGCTCTCGCGCGCCAGTTGTTCCGCGGTGACGGCGGCTGGCCTCCGCGGGGTCTGCTTGGCCTGCGACGTCCGCGGGGCCTGCGAGGCCTGCTGGGCCTGCGAGACCTGCTGGGCCTGCGCGGCCATGACGGGTGCGCCCAAGGTCATGGCGGCCAGCGCCACGGCCGCAAAAGATGCCCGGAAGATCATTTTTTCTCTCCCTTGTCCGCGGCGGCCTTGGCGTCTTCTGGCTTTGCGCCCTTGGCCTTGCCATCCTTGGCGGCGGTCAGCGGCGGGAACTTGATTTCCGGCAGGCCTTCCATCTTGCGCCAGTTGTTGAGCTGCTTGCGGGCAATGGCGATCCAGCCCTTGTGCCTGGTGACCTTGAGGAAATCCTCCAGCTCCTTCATCGCCTGCTTGCGATGGCCCAGGGCCTCCTGGGTCACGGCGATGTTGAAGCGCGCGGCGGGCAGATGCGGATCGAGGGCGGCGACCTTCTCGAAATCGGCCAGGGCCTGCTTGTAGCGCTTCTTCTCGAAAAGCAGCGCACCGCGATTGAACAGCGCGCCGATGAAATCGGGCTTGACCTTGATGGCGTGATCGAGATCGGCCAGGGCCTCCTTGTCGCGATTGAAACCGCGATAGGCCTGGGCGCGGTTGACCAGCAGCAGCGGATCGTCGGGGCGCTTTTTCATCGCCACCTCCAGATCGGCCAGGGCCTTGGCATATTTCTTGTGCTGCAGGAAGAGCGAGGCGCGCACACCGCGCAGCTGGTAGTTCCCGGGATAAAGGGCAATGCCCAGATCGAGCGCCTTCATGGCCTCCACCGGGCGCCCCTCGGCCAGGTGCTGAAGGGCCACCTGCACGTGTTTTTCCGGCGGCAGGTTGTAATGGGGATTGGTCCTGGCGTGCGGCCCCTTGGGGGTGACGGGAATTTTCGTCATCGGCGCGGGCTTGCCCTTGAGCATGGAGGAAAAGCCCTTCATGTCATTCACCGAAGGGGTGGCCTGCTGGCCAAGGGCGGGGGCGGAAAGCCAGGCAAACCCTAAGGCGCAGGCAAAAATGGTGATGGGTCTCGTCATGGTTTTTGTCAACTCCCTGAAGCGGTCTTTCCCGGCGGCTGTCACGGGCGCATTGAGACACGCTCATGGCCGCTTTGCAATTGATCTGTGACAAATCTAACCGATTGTTAATGCAGGCTTTTCGCCCTTGCGCGGCGTCATGGAAAGGGCCGGCGGATGGATACCCCGCCGGCCCTCGTTCGTGTCAGGATGTCAGACCATGGGCCCTACTTCTTGGAAGCGGCGTAGGTCTTGAGCATCTTGTTGAGCATCTCCATGTGCTGCTTGTCGGTGAGCGAGCCGGGAGTGGAGACTTTCTTCCACAGTTCGGCGTTGCTCATCTCGCGATGGCAGCCCATGCACAGACCGGTGCGCTCCATGGCATCGCGGACCTTCTTCGGCAGGGCCCTGGACAGCGGCCAATGGGTGCCCACCGTCTGGGTCTGCTGACCGTCCTTGATGATGGTGGACAGGTCGAAGTCGAGCTGCGGGATGGCCTGGGACTGGACCTTGTAGTTCTTCGGAATGGGCTTGCCAGTCCTTTGATCTATAAGCTCCTCGATGATGTCCTTGGTGTACTTGGCCATGAACAGACCACCACCAATGCCATATCCCATGGCCTTCGGGTTGTTGTGGCAGCTCTCGCAGGTGCGGGCCTTGCGCTGCATGGAGTGCGGCTGCACCGGAGCCATGTCGATGGCCAGCGGCGTGCGCTCCTGGCCAAGCTCGGCCTGCTCGTCCTTGGAGACGGCGATCTTGTTGTTGACGATGACCTTGCCGTCGCGGCCGATCACCGTGTAGATCACCTGGCAACCCGGCATCAGAGGCGTCACACGGCCCTCGCCGTTGATGCCAAGCACCGGATCTTCCCAACGCAGATACGAGCGGGTCTCCATGACCTTGCCCGGGCTCTTCAGGCCATGGGTGCCAAGCGGCGACTCCTTCGTCTGGCCGTCAGGACCATGGGTGTTGCCATTGGCGACCCAGTCGGTGTCCATCTTGCCCTTCGAATAGTCGGTCTTGACGTGGCAGCCATAGCACTGCGGCACCCAGGAGGCATGACAGGCATAGCACTCCAGGTTGTCGTTGTGCTTGGCGACCTTGTCCATGGCGACCTCGGCATCCAGGCTCTTCCAGGTGCCCTTCTTCTTGATGTCCTTCAGAATGGGCACGAAGAAGTCCAGACCGGTGGCCGAATGCAGGATGACCTTGTCGCCATCCTTGACCACGTTGCCGAAGGGATTGCCGCGAGCGGTGAGCAGGAAGCCGTCCTTCGCGTCATACTTGGTGGCGAAGGTTTCGGTTTCCATCAGCTGCTCCTTGGCCAGGCCGCGCGGAGTCTGCGGAAGCTTCTTGCCGAACTCCTCGGAATAGCCAAGCGGCAGCTCCCACGGATACTTCCTGGTGGTGCCGTGGCAGTCCTGACACTCGATCTCGACCTGGGCCAGCGTGGTGCCGAAGATGTTGCCGTCGCCATGCATGTCGATGGTGGTGTGGCAATCCTGGCAGAGCATGCCGCCCTTGGGGTTCTCCGGCCGGCTCTTGATCTGGTGATGCAGATCGTCGGCGATGAAGAGATACTTCTTGGTGTGGAGCTTGGGCTGCTTCTTGCCCATGGCGTTCCACGGCGAGCCGTAGGGGAACTCCATCAGACCCTGGTAGGTCACGCCGATGCGCTTGCCGCGGTTGTGGCAGTGGTTGCACGATTCGACGGGAATACCGGAGTAGGTCAGGCCGTTGATCTCGACCTTGGCCTCGCGCGTGCCCTGAATGCGGTGGACAAGCATGTGGCCCTTCTGGGTCTTGTCGATGGTCGGATCCTTGCCCTCGTAGATGCCCTCGTTGCCATAGGGGATATGGCACGCCGAGCAGCCCATGCCGCGGTAGTCACCACGTTTCTCGCGGCCCTTCACGCCAACGTGGCAACGCTGGCACTGCTGACGCGAGTAGGTGAAGCCGGAAAGCTCGGGCTTCTTCTCGATTTCTTCCACGGAGGGCAGCGGAACCATCTTCAGCTCCGCGGGCAACTGATCGGGGAAGTTCTTGATCATCGACGCCATGTACTTCTTGTAGGCATCGGTGCCCACCTGCGGCTCGCGGCCGTCGGTGTCCTTCACGTCGTAGTTGCCCCACGGAACCTTGTGGTTCTGCACTTCCGCGATGCCGAAGGTGTGCAGGTTGCCCTGCAGCTTGCCCGCCTCGGTGTTCATGAGCGAACGCTGAACGCGATAGGCATAATCGGCATGGCACTGGCCGCAAGTGTTCTCGGCGATCCAGACCGAGCCGGGATCCTTGTAGAACATCTTGGGGCCGAGGTCTTTCGGAGCCCCCTTGTGGGCCTCCGCCTTTGTCGTGGCTTTCGGGTTGCCGCCATGACAGACGACGCACCCTTCGGGATCGCCAGCCTCCTTGCCGAGGTCACGGATCTGCTGCAGCATCTCCGAGCCCTCTTCGCGGATGGTGGAAATCCCCTCGTGACAGCTCAGGCAACCCTTCTGGTTGGCGAGCTGCTGGGAAACCTTTTCGAATTTCCCCTTGTTAGCGGCCTTCTTGTCCGCCGCATGGGCACCGGATATCGCAAAACCGGCGATCATGAGACCGGAAAACAAGGCCGTCAGAAGCTTTCTTCTCATGTTGGGCCTCTTTCTCCCTCGAGAAGCCTCGTCTCATGCGAAGCCGGCGGCCTGACAACTTCCCCCGAAGCATCAACATGGCCACCTTGTCCGCACTCCCCCTCTCCCGCCCGATCCCTCACAAGCTGTCGACTCATTACGGACGGGAGCCAGCTTGTGAAAAACATTAATCTTCCTTCATGTTGCAAGTCCATGACACAAATCGGGTCTCACACACATGTGAACCGAGCATTTTTCTCAGGTATTGCGTCAATGCGTCCCCCTCCCCCGCCGCAGCCGGCGTGCTCATCGCGGGCAGGGGCGGCAGGGCGGGGAAAAGGAGGTTTGGCGGCTTGCCCTTGTGCGGCCAAAGTTCTAGACAATCAGGGATGTCACGGCCCGCCGCGCGGCGGGCGGCCAGTCACGGGTCAAGGGTGGATCTTTTCATGGGCCAGTGCGTTCACATTCTCAACGGGCCGAACCTGAACCTGCTGGGCCGGCGGGAGCCAAAAATCTACGGCGCGGCCAGCCTCGATGACATCGCGCGCGCCTGCACGCAGAAGGCCGCTGCCCTGGGGCTGGAAGTGGTGTTCCGCCAGAGCAACCACGAGGGCGGGCTGGTGGATTTCATCCAGCGGGCCATTGCGGACGAAGCGGCCGGAATCATCATCAACGCGGCCGCCTATACCCACACATCGGTGGCCATTCACGATGCCCTGAAGGCCTTTGACGGCCCCGTGATCGAGGTGCATCTGTCCAATATTTTCCGGCGCGAGGACTTCCGCCATCATTCCTTCATCTCCCCGGTGGCCGATGGCGTGATCTGCGGGCTGGGGGCGCAAGGATACGAGCTGGCGCTGGAGGCCCTGTGCGCCATGACCGAAAACAGTTGAAGCAAGGGGCGTCATGTCCAGAAAAAAGCAGACTTTCGACAGGGAAATGATCCGCGAGCTGGCGGAACTTCTGAAGGAAACCGGCCTGAGCGAGATCGAGCTGGAGGATGACGGCTTCCGGGTGCGCGTCTCGGCCGGATGCGCGCAGCTGGCGGCCACCGTCCCCGCCGCCGCTGCCGCCCCGGCGCCAACCCAGGCGGCGGCGGAAAAAGCAGCGCCCGCGGCGGATGATCACGCCAGCCATCCGGGGGTGGTCAAGTCCCCCATGGTGGGCACCGCCTATCGTGCTCCGGCGCCGGGGGCGGCGCCCTTCGTGGAGGTGGGCGCCAAGGTCAAGGAGGGCCAGACGCTGCTCATCATCGAGGCCATGAAGACCATGAACCAGATCCCCGCGCCGCGCTCCGGCGTGGTCAAGGCCATCCTGGTGGAAGACGGCCAGCCGGTGGAGTTCGACGAGCCGCTCATGGTCATCGAATAGGGGATCGTCATGATCGAGAAGGTCCTCATCGCCAACCGCGGGGAAATCGCCCTGCGCGTGCTGCGCGCCTGCCGCGAGCTGGGCATCGCCACCGTGGCGGTCCATTCCACCGCCGACGAAACGGCCATGCATGTGCGGCTGGCCGACGAATCGGTGTGCATCGGCCCGCCACCGGTGAGTGAAAGCTATCTCAACATCCCGGCCATCCTGGCGGCCTGCGAGATCACCGGCGCCGACGCGGTGCATCCGGGCTACGGGTTTTTGTCGGAGAACGCCCGCTTCGCGGAAATCCTGGAGGAGCACAAGATCACCTTCATCGGCCCCTCGGCGGAGCACATCCGCATGATGGGCGACAAGATCGTCGCCAAGCAGACGGCGGCGCAGCTGGGCATCCCGGTGGTGCCGGGCTCCGATGGCGCGGTGGAGACGCTGGAGGAGGCGCGCAAGGTGGCCGCCGGGATGGGCTATCCGGTGCTCATCAAGGCCTCCGCGGGCGGTGGCGGGCGCGGCATGAAACTGGCCATGAACGCCGCCGAGCTGGACAACGCCTACCTGACGGCGCGCTCGGAATCGGCGGCGGCCTTCGGCAATGACGAGGTCTACATCGAGAAATACCTGGCCCGGCCGCGCCACATCGAGGTGCAGGTCTTCGGCGATGGACAGGGCAAGGCCGTGCACCTGGGCGAGCGCGACTGCTCCTTGCAAAGACGCAACCAGAAGGTCTGGGAGGAGGCCCCCTCCCCCGCTCTCAATGCCGAAGAGCGCACCCGCATCGGCGAAATCGTCGCCCGCGCGGTGGCCAAGCTGGGCTATCGCGGCGCCGGCACGGTGGAGTTTCTCTACGAGAACGGCGAGTTCTATTTCATCGAGATGAACACCCGGCTGCAGGTGGAGCATCCGGTCACCGAGCAGATCACCGGGCTGGATCTGGTGCGCGAGCAGCTGCGGGTGGCCTCCGGGGCCTCCCTGGGCTATGCGCAAGACGACATAAGCTTCTTGGGACATGCCATCGAGGTGCGCATCAATGCCGAGGATCCGCGCACATTCGCACCATCCCCGGGCAAGGTGACCACGGTGCACACCCCCGGCGGCCTGGGCGTGCGGGTCGATTCGGCCATCTATGGCGGCTATGTCATCCCGCCCTATTACGATTCGCTCATCGGCAAGCTCATCGTCTTCGGCAAGAGCCGCACCGAATGCCTCATGCGCCTGCGCCGGGCGCTGGACGAATACGTCATTTCCGGCGTCAAGACCACCATCCCGCTGTTCCAGAGGCTGCTGGCCGAGCCGGTCATTCAAGATGGCCTCTACGATATCCACTGGCTGGAGGAATGGCTGGAAAAAACGGCCCGGGAAGAGGCGGACTGAGCAGACAATCCGCGCCCCTGCATGAGCCTCCCGCAGTCACAGGCTGTTGTCCGCGCATCCGGGCCGCAAGTTGCGGGGCTTTCCCATCCGGCGCCAGGGTGTTAGGGAAAGCCCATGACGACACCTGTCACGCCAGCCCTTCTGCTTCGCGCCTATGCCTCGGGGGTCTTCCCCATGGCCGATTCGGCCGATGCGCCGGACATCTACTGGGTGGAGCCGGCCATGCGCGGGATCATCCCGCTCGATGGC
>JALSNA010000140.1 GCA_026987255.1 Hyphomicrobiales bacterium
AAGAAAAGTATTTCCAGACTGCCAGGCAGGCTGGAAAACTTTTCTTCACGTCCGACTGAAAAGACGCTCGCGCGCCCATCCTCGCCCCCTGCCAACCACTCGTGGTGTCCCATGATTGGGGTGGTTGGCAGGGGGTGAGGATGGTCTTCAGAAAGTCAATGGAGATGCCCAGGTGCGAATGGATGAAAAAGCACCACTCCGTCATGTGGAAAATCCAACCATCCATGCCGATACCACATCGGCACCGGGGTTTTGCGCCCTACGCCCGCAATTCACCCTTTGGCCATGACATGTATCCAGGCGGCAATCAGTTCCGCCGCGAGCTTTGGGGACGTATCCGAAAATGCCAGCTTCCGGGGTTTCCTTTTTACGGATTGCACCTGTGCCCTGTTGCAAAACCGCCCTTGACCTTTCATTGCGCGGGGCGTAACAATCCCGGCCATGATGATCAGAATGCTTGTGGTAATTTCGTCGCGCGCTGCCGGGGTTCGTTGAAAACGGGCCGCGATGCAAGGCAGTGCGCGAAAACAGGTCCCTTCCGGGGCCTTTTTTGTTGCCTGAAACGGGGCGCATCAGCTACCAAGCTGATGCCGGATGGAAATGAAGGAAGACGACCATGGCGGAAGAGATGGACACCCCGCAAATGATGACGGGGTCGGAGATTGTCCTGCAGGCCCTGAAGGATCAGGGCGTGAAGCACATATTCGGCTATCCGGGCGGCGCGGTGCTGCCCATTTATGACGATCTGTTCCAGCAGGACGATCTCAAGCACATCCTGGTGCGTCATGAGCAGGGCGCGGTGCATGCCGCGGAGGGCTATGCGCGCTCCACCGGCGGGGTGGGCTGCGTGCTGGTCACCTCCGGCCCCGGCGCCACCAATACCGTCACCGGCCTGATGGACGCGCTGGCCGATTCCATCCCCGTCGTGGTCATCACCGGCCAGGTGCCCACCACGCTGATCGGCTCCGACGCCTTCCAGGAATGCGACACCGTGGGCATCACCCGCTCGTGCACCAAGCACAATTATCTGGTCAAGGATGTCAACGACATTGCCCGCACCATTCATGAGGCCTTTTATGTCGCCACCCATGGCCGCCCCGGCCCGGTGGTGGTGGATATCCCCAAGGACATCCAGTTCGAGACCGGCGCCTATGTGCCGCCCGGCCACGTGGCGCCCAGGGCCTACAAGCCGCGCACCAGGCCGGATGCGCGCGCCATAGAGGCCGCCGTGGAGCTCATCGCCGCGGCAAAAAAACCCGTCTTCTACACCGGCGGCGGCGTCATCAATTCCGGCGGGCGCGCCGTGACGGCGCTGCGCGAACTGGCCGCCATGACCAATATCCCGGTGACATCCACCCTCATGGGCCTGGGCGGCTATCCGGCCTCCGGAGACCAGTGGCTGGGCATGCTGGGCATGCACGGCACCTATGAAGCCAACATGGCCATGCATGATTGCGATGTCATGGTGTGCATCGGGGCGCGTTTCGATGACCGCATCACCGGCAAGCTGGACGCCTTCTCGCCCAATTCGCGCAAGATCCACATCGACATCGACCCTTCCTCCATCAACAAGAACGTGCGGGTGGATATCCCCGTGCTGGGCGATTGCGGCCTGGCGCTGGAGGACATGATCGCGGCCTGGAAGGACAAGGGCCTGAAGATGGACGAAGCGGCCCTGAGGCGCTGGTGGGAGCAGATCGGCGTCTGGCGCGGCCGTGATTCCCTGAGCTATCGCAACAGCGATGAGGTCATCATGCCGCAATACGCCATCCAGCGGCTTTACGAGGCCACCAGGGATCGCGATGCCTTCATCTGCACCGAGGTCGGCCAGCACCAGATGTGGACCGCCCAGCACTACCGCTTCGACAAGCCCAACCGCCTGATGACCTCCGGCGGCCTTGGCACCATGGGCTATGGCCTGCCCTCGGCGCTGGGCGTGCAGGCGGCCAATCCCGGCGCCCTGGTCATCGACATCGCCGGCGATGCCTCCATCCAGATGAACATCCAGGAGCTGGCCACCGCGCGCCAGCACGATTTGCCAATCAAGGTCTTCTTGCTCAACAACAATTACATGGGCATGGTGCGCCAGTGGCAGGAGCTTTTGCATGGCAACCGGCTGTCGGAATCCTATCTGGAGGCGCAGCCGGATTTCGTCGAGCTGGCGCGTGCCTATGGCTGGCATGCCATCCGCTGCACCCGCCCGGGCGATCTGGACGCGGCCATCGGGGAGATGATCGCCACCGAAAAGCCGGTGTTCTTCGACTGCCAGGTGGCCAATCTGGCCAACTGCTACCCGATGATCCCGGCCGGGCAGCCGCACAACGAGATGCTGCTCAGCGACGAGGACGCTCTTTCCTGCGCATGAGCCGGGCGGGCATTCTTGCCATCGCCCATGCGCGGCGCAACTGGAGAAACGAAATGACCGAAGAGATCACCATTCCGCCCGCCTCCACCTATTTCATGCTCGAGGAGACGGATCCGGAAGAGACCCACACCCTCTCGGTGCTGGTGGACAACCAGCCCGGCGTGCTGTCGCGCGTCATCGGCCTGTTCACCGCCCGCGGCTACAACATCGAGCAGCTCACGGTGTCCGAAACCCAGCACGAAAAGGGCGTCTCGCGCATCACCATCGTGACCACTGCCACGCCGCACGTGCTGGAGCAGATCCGCGCCCAGCTGCGCCGTCTGGTGCCGGTGCATTCTGTGGCCGATCTGACCCTGGAGGGCGAGCCCATAGAGCGCGAGCTGGCGCTGGTCAAGGTGGCCTCCACCGGCGAGGCCCGCGTCGAGGCCCTGCGCATCGTCGATGCCTTCCGCGCCCGGGTGGTGGACGCCCATACCGGTTCCTTCGTCTTCGAGATCACCGGCAAGACGCGCAAGGTGGATCAGTTCATCTCGCTGATGAAGCCGCTCGGCCTGGTGGAGGTGGTGCGCACCGGCATCGCCGCCATTTCGCGCGGCCCCAAATCCATGCGCGCCTGAACGGGACAAAGAGCCATGACCTGCAAGCTTTCGGTCAACCTCAATGCCGTGGCGCTGCTGCGCAACCGGCGCAATCTGCCCTGGCCTTCGGTGCTCGATCTGGGCCGTCTGGCGCTGGGCGCCGGCGCGGCCGGACTGACCGTCCACCCCAGGCCCGATGAGCGCCACACCCGGCGCACCGATGTGGAAGAACTCACCGCCATGATCCGCAAGGAATACGTGGACAAGGAGTTCAACATCGAGGGCTATCCGGATGACCGCTGGATGGAGATCGTCGAACAGGCCCGCCCCGACCAGGCCACCCTGGTGCCCGACGATCCGGACCAGGAAACCTCCGATCACGGCTGGGATTTCGCCGCCAGCGCCGGTTTCCTCCAGCCCCGCGTGGCGCGGCTGAAGAAGCTGGGCATCCGGGTCTCGCTCTTCGCCAATCCCTCGCCGGAAGGGCTGGACATCGCCAGGAAGCTGGGCGCGGACCGCGTGGAGCTCTATACCGGGCCCTATGGCGAATGCCTGGGCGAGGAGCGCTGCATGCACCGCGAGCTGCAAAGGCTCATCGCCGCCGCCCAGACGGCGCAAGCTCTGGGGCTGGGGCTGAACGCCGGCCATGACCTGACGGTGAGCAACCTCACGCCGCTGGTCATGTCGCTGCCCATGCTGGACGAGGTTTCCATCGGCCACGGGCTGACCGCCGATGCCTTGAAATTCGGCATGGCCGAAACCGTGCGCCGCTTCCGCCGCGCCCTGGGCGATCCGGTGCCGCAGGGGTAAGTATCCTCACAAGCAGGCCACAGGATGAAACGCCGGAGCGGTGGGCAGGATATATCCTAACTCCTGCACATTGAGGGGACAGGCCAGTCCTCGTGAATTCCGTCATATCCAGACAAGAAAAGACCCTCCACCCCCTTTTCCCTTGGGATAAATTCATCTATTAAACGGGGCAGCCCTTACTTGAAGGAATGGCGTGCCATGTTGTCAGGCACTGGAAAAAAATCAAATCTCAAGAAGGCTGCCGTCTCACAACGACAGAAAGCCGCCAGGATCTCCTGTCATCCAGCGATACTCGGATTCCGACA
>JALSNA010000141.1 GCA_026987255.1 Hyphomicrobiales bacterium
CCGAGGTTGCGAAACCCGGGTGCTGATCGACACCTCGCCGGACATGCGCGAACAGCTTCTGGCGGCGGGCGTGGGCACGCTGGACGGGGTGCTCTATACCCACGAGCATGCCGATCATATCCATGGCATCGACGATCTGCGGGCGGTCTATTTCAACATGAACCACCGCCATGTGCCGGTCTATGCCAATGACCGCACCGCCAACGTGCTGCTGTCGCGCTTTGGCTACTGCTTCCACACGCCGCCGGGCAGCGGCTATCCGCCGACCCTGAAGATGCACCGGATAAAACCGGGCGAGCCGGTCAAGATCGGCGGGGCAGGGGGGACAATCCGTGCCCATCCCATCGGCCTTGAGCATGGCCATTTCCATTCGCTGGGATTTCGCATCGGCAATCTGGCCTACAGCCCCGATCTCAACGGCATTCCGGAAAGCTCGGTGCCGCTGCTGCAGGATCTGGATGTGTGGATCGTCGATGCCTTGAGGCCGGGGCCGAAGCCGCATCCGACCCATTTCGTGCTCGAGGAGACCCTGGAATGGATCGCCCGGCTGAAGCCGAAGCGGGCCATCCTGACCGATATGCACGTGGCCATGGATTACGCAACCTTGAAAGACACATTGCCCGCCGGCGTGGAGCCGGGGTATGATGGCCTGGAGATTGACCTGCCGGATTGAACAAGGTTGTGAGCAAGTCACCGCAAAGGTCCAAAGAAAAAGGGCTTTTTCCGGCCACCTCCATGCCGGATGCGGACTGGTGGCGCGTCCTGTGGCCCGATCCGGAGGCTGTCTTGCGCCGTTGCGGTCTGGCGCGCGGCATGAGCGCCATCGATCTGTGTTGTGGCGATGGATGGTTCACCGTGCCCATGTGCCGCATGCTTGGGGCAGGGGCCGTGCATGGGCTCGATCTTCTGGCGGAGATGATCGGGGCGGCGAAACGGGCGCATGAAAGGGCCAGGGCCCCGACCTGCAACTGGATCGTGGGCGATGCCTGCCGGGTGGATGCCATGGTCCCGGAAAAGGTGGATTTTGTGCTCATCGCCAATACCTTCCACGGCGCGCCGGACAAGACCGCCCTGGCGGCCAGCGCAGCGCGGGCGCTGAAGCCCGGCGGGCGGCTGGTGATCATCAACTGGCATGCGCACCGGCGCGAGGAGACGGTTGTGCTGGACGCCCCGCGCGGCCCGGCAACGGAGTTGCGCATGACGCCGCAAGATGTGGCACAGGTGGTGGAACCCGCCGGGCTGAAGGCCGTTGAGGTGGTGGAGCTGCCACCATACCATTATGCGGCCATTTTCGGCGCATCGTCAGAATAGCACCGTGGCGGTGGCCAGAGCGGCGATGCCTTCCTCGCGGCCGGTGAACCCCAGTTTTTCCGTGGTCGTGGCCTTGATGGACACGCGCGATGCCTCCATGCCCAGTATGCCCGCCAGGTTATCGCGCATGGCGGCGATATGGGGGCGCAGCTTTGGGGCTTCGCAGATGATGGTGATGTCGCAATGGTTGATGCGGCCGCCCTTTTGCGCCGCCAGTCTGGCAGCTTCTTGCAGGAAAATGGCCGATGGCGCACCTTTCCATTGCGCTTGCGAGGGCGGGAAATGCGCGCCGATGTCGCCTTCGCCCAGCGCGCCGAGGATGGCGTCGGTGAGGGCATGCATGGCCACATCGGCATCGGAATGGCCTTTCAGGGCCTTGTCATGGGGGATTTTCACGCCGCACAGGGTGACATGGCCGCCATGCGTGAAGGCATGCACATCGAAGCCGTTTCCCACCCGCACATCGGTCATTTGTCAGCCTTTCAACTTTTCTTCGGCCCAACGCAGGTCATGGGGCGTGGTGATCTTGCGGTTGTCCGGATCGCCGGGGATGACGGCGACATCATAGCCGGCGTTTTCGGCCACGGCGGCATCGTCGGTGAGGTCATTTTTGCCCTCGTCGCGGGCCTGGCGGTGGGCGGCGAGTATGGGAGAAAGATAAAAGGTTTGCGGAGTCTGGGCGGCGCGCAGGGTGTCGCGCGGCACGGTCTGAACGATGATGTTTTCCTCGTTTACCCGCTTGATGGTGTCGGTGACCGGCAGGGCGGGAATGACCCCTTCATGCATGCCCAGATTGTCCAGAAGGGACTCTATCAGGGCAGGGGTGACGAAAGGGCGGGCGGCATCGTGAATCATGACCACGGAAGGTGCGCCCATTTCGCGCCGCGCCAGAGCTTCCAGGCCGTTCAACACCGATTGCTGGCGGGTTGCGCCGCCAAGGACGGGCATGGGCATTTTCAGCCCCATGACGGCTTCGGAAAAAAACTGTGCATGATCTGAAGCGATGACGGCTTGCACCAGAGCGATGCGTGGATGATGGAGGAAGGCCTCGATGGTGTGCCGGATAACCGGCTTTCCGCCGATGTCCAGATACTGCTTGGGGATTTGCGCGCCCATCCTGGTTCCGCTTCCTCCCGCGACGATCAAGGCTGCCGTGCTCATGAATGCCTCTCTTGGTGCTTTCCTGTGGCCATCATTGCCGCAATCGATGAGGGAATGCAAATCTGACCGGGGCTGGCGCATGCGGGGAGGGTTTATGGTGCAAATGCTCTTGAGCATCTTGCGGCGTGCGCCCTTGCGGCCTAGAATGCATCAAATTTGGGCACCAAACGCAGTTGATTAAAATATGTGCATCAATATCGGCCCGCTGACATTGCGCAATCGCGTTCTGCTCGCCCCCATGGCGGGGGTGACCGATGCGCCTTTTCGCGCCTGCGCCTGGCGCAACGGAGCGGGGCTGGTCATCACCGAGATGGTGGCCGGAGAGGCCCTGCTGGCGGGACGCAAGGATGTGCGCCGCCGCGCCATCAATGCGGATATTCATCCCTTCGTCATGCAGCTGGCGGGGCGCGAGGCCAAATGGATGGAGGAGGGGGCGCGCGTGGCCACCGCCATGGGCGCGGATATTGTCGATATCAACATGGGCTGTCCCTCGCGCCTGGTGGCCGGCAAGCTTTCCGGCGCGGCGCTCATGCGCGATCCGGACAGGGCCCTGCGGCTCATCGAGGCCACGGTGCGCGGGGCACAGGGGCGGCCCGTCAGCCTCAAGATGCGCCTGGGCTGGGATGCGGCATCTGTGAATGCGGCGCAAATGGCGCATATGGCCGAGGCCGCCGGGGTAAGCCTGATCACCATACACGCGCGCACCCGCAACCAGTTCTACGGTGGCGCAGCGGACTGGCGGGCGGCGCGAAAGGTGGTGCACGCGGTGTCCATACCGGTGATCGTCAATGGCGACATCGTGGATGTGAAAAGCGCGCAAACGGCGCTGGCGCAATCGGGCGCGGCCGGCGTCATGGTGGGGCGCGCCTGCCAGGGGCGGCCGTGGTTCGCCGGTGAGCTGGCCGGGGCGCTCGATCCGGGTCTTGGCATCGAGCCTCTGGATGTGGCGGCGCAGTGGCGCGAGACGGTGCGATTGTTCGAGGACATGCTGGCTCACCATGGAGTGCGCCGTGGGCTCTTGCTGGCGCGCAAGCATCTGGGCTGGGCGCTGGCCCGCTGGCGCGAGGCGGGGCTTCTCACCGAAACAGAGGCAAGGACATGGCGGGCGCGGCTGGTGCGCGAGGAGGATGCGGCTGAGGTGCGCGCAAGGCTCGATGAGCTTTCCTTGCCATTGTGCGGGCAAAGGGCGGCGTGATGGATACCAAAAGCACGGAATTTCGCGCCTCCTTGCTCATGGCGATTCCCAATCCCCTGCTGGCGATCGATGCGCAAGACAAGATTGTCTTCGCCAATGCGGCGGCGGAACTGTTCTTTCAGACATCGGTACGCAGCCTGGCGAAATACGGCCTTTCCGCCATCATTCCCTTTTCCTCGCCATTGCAGGAGATGATCGGACAGGTGCGCAAGACCTGCGTGACCATGAACGAATATGACGTGAGCATAGGCACGCCGCGCACCGGCGGGGAGCGCTCCGTCGATCTGCAGGCGGCCTTCGCGCCCGATCTGGACGGAGTTATCGTGTTGCAGATCTGGCCGCGCTCCATGGCGCAAAAAATCGGCCGCCAATTGACGTCGCGCTCGGCGGCGCGCACGGTTTCGGGCATGGCC
The DNA here is from genome assembly GCA_026987255.1 of Hyphomicrobiales bacterium. GTDB lineage: Bacteria > Pseudomonadota > Alphaproteobacteria > Rhizobiales > Aestuariivirgaceae > Thermopetrobacter. The sequence goes on from JALSNA010000141.1 coordinate 4,081, forward strand.
GCCATGCTGGCGCACGAGATCAAGAATCCGCTTTCGGGCATACGCGGCGCGGCGCAATTGCTGGAGCCATCGCTGGACGAGGAGGACAAGGCGCTCTCGCAACTCATCTGCGCCGAGACAGACCGCATACGCGACCTGGTGAACCAGATGGAGGTCTTCACCGACGAGCGCCCCCTTGAGCGCATGCCGGTGAACATTCATGACGTGCTGGATCATGTCAGGCGGGTGGCCGAAAGCGGCTTTGCGGCGGATATCCCCATTCATGAAATCTACGACCCCTCCCTGCCGCCGGTGCTGGGCAGCCGTGATCAGCTCATCCAGGTGCTGCTCAACCTGGTCAAGAATGCCGCAGAGGCCATCCACGAGGCGGATGAGGGGGGCGAAATCTTCCTGCACACGGCCTTTCGCACCGGGGTGCGCATTGCCGTGGCCGGCTCCAGCCACAAGGTTTCCCTGCCTCTGGAAGTCAAGGTGGTGAACACCGGAGCGCGCATCCATGAGGAGATTCGCCAGCACATTTTCGAGCCCTTCATCTCGTCGAAGCCCTCCGGCAAGGGGCTGGGGCTGGCGCTTGTGGCCAAGATCGTGCGCGATCACGGCGGCGTGGTGGAGTGCGATTCGACGCAGGCGCAGACGGTGTTCCGCATTCTCCTGCCGCTTTTCGAAGAAACCAGACCCAAAGGGGCCGAACAGCAATGAGCAGCGAAAAGACCATTCTCGTGGTGGATGATGACGCGGCGGTGCGCACGGTGCTGACCAAGGCGCTCACGAGGGCCGGATACAAGGTGCGCTCGGGCTCAACGGCAGCGGCCATGTGGGAAATGGTTCTGAAAGGGCAGGGCGATGTGCTGATCACCGACGTGGTGCTGCCCGACGAGAACGCCTTTTCCATGATCCCGCGCATCAGGCAGAGGATGCCGCATCTGCCGGTGGTCGTCATGAGCGCCCAGAATACCATCATGACGGCGATCACGGCGGCCGAGAGGGGGGCTTTCGAATACCTGCCGAAACCCTTTGACCTCAATGAAATGCTCAACGTGGTGCGCCGGGCGCTGGATCAAAGCGCTGCCGGACCGGCGAGGAAGCCGGCGGGCGGATTCTCCAGCGAAGACCTGCCGATTATCGGCCGCTCACGGGTCATGCAGGATATCTATCGCATCATCGCGCGGATGACACAGAATGACCTGACGGTGATGATCTATGGCGAATCGGGCACAGGCAAGGAGCTGGTGGCGCGGGTGCTGCATGATTTCGGCAAGCGCCGCCGCGGGCCTTTCGTGGCGCTCAACATGGCGGCCATTCCGCGCGAGCTGATCGAATCGGAGCTGTTCGGACACGAGAAAGGCGCCTTCACGGGAGCCGCGCAGCGTTATGCCGGGCGCTTCGAGCAGGCGCGTGGCGGCACCCTGTTTCTCGACGAGATCGGCGACATGCCCATGGAGGCGCAAACGCGGCTGTTGCGGGTGCTCCAGGAGGGGGAGTTCACCGCCGTGGGCGGCTCCAAGCCGATCCGGGCGGATGTGCGCATCATCGCCGCCACGCACCGCAACCTGAAGCAGATGATCGCCACCGGGCAGTTTCGCGAGGATCTGTTTTTCCGCCTCAACGTGGTGCCTGTGCGGCTGCCGCCGTTGCGCGAGCGGCTGGATGACATACCAGACCTTGTGGCGCATTTCCTCAAGACGGCCAGCGCCGACGGACTGGCCCACAAGCACTTTGCGCCACAGGCCCTGGAGCTTTTGCAAAAGCACCGCTGGCCGGGCAACGTGCGGGAGCTGGAAAACCTGGTGCGGCGCATCATGGCCATCTATTCGGAGGAGGAAATCGGCGCGCAGATCGTCAAGTCCGAGCTGGCGCGCGCCAGTCATGATGCGCCTGCCGAGGCGGCGCCGGCAGCGGCTTCGTTGTCCGAGCGGGTGGAGGACTGGCTCAATGCCTATTTCAGCCGTCACGGTGAGGGCCTGCCGCCGCCCGGTCTTTATGAACGGGTGATCCGCGAAGTGGAGGCGCCGCTCATTTCGGCGGCCCTGGCGGCCACAGGGGGCAACCAGCTGAAGGCGGCGCAGCTTCTCGGCATCAACCGCAACACCTTGCGCACGCGCATCCGCGACCTTGGCCTTAAGGTCATGCGCACGGGTAAAATGGAGTGAAGCTTCAAAGGGTTGCCTTCATGACTTGCAATGTTGCCGGGGCCTTGGGATGCTGGGAAAATGCACGAGCCGATGGACACCTGTCTGTCCTTGACATGCGGAAGACCGGTGTCCAAAAGTTTCCATAATATATATTATGCGAATTATGGGCATGGGAATGCGGGAAAGTTCTGGTCTGTCCTCATGCTGGCTTGTCATCCGGTTCTTGATGGCCAGCACCATGTGTGATTGTCAGGTGCAAAGACCATCCTCACCCCCTGCAATCACCCGTGGCGTCCCATGACTGGGGTGCAAGGGGTGAGGATGGCCGCGCAGGCGTTTTTCAAGCCCTCCAGGAGCGAATGGGATGCAATGGGCTTGCCTGCTTCTTGATGGAGATGCGGCGTCATTTGCCTTGGGCGCCTCCTGCGGGCAGGAAGGTGCGAACCCCAGAGCATGAGCTCCCTGCCCTGGCGCATTGGCCCTTTAGCGCACTTGCGGGCGGCGCATCAATGCGCTAGCCATTGGGTGCGACAGTTGAAGGATTTGCCCGGTCTTCAAGACCCGGGAAAGCCTGCCCGGCGAGGCGCGCCACATCAGGCCTTGCGCCCCGGGTTCATCATTTCTTTTCAGGAAGGTTGCATTCATGAGCAAATCGGACAAGTCCGCCAAAACCAACCCCGAGGCCGTCAGCAAGGAGGCCGCGGACAAGGCGCATCTTGATATCAGGGGCAAAAAGCTCGATCTGGACATTCTGAAGGCCACCATGGGCCCCGATGTCATCGACGTGCAGAACTTCTACAAGCGTTCGGGCTATTTCACCTTTGATCCGGGCTATACCTCCACCGCCTCGTGCGAATCGAAGATCACCTTCATCGATGGCGATGAAGGCACCTTGCTCTATCGCGGCTATCCCATCGACCAGCTGGCCGAATATGGCGACTATCTGGAGACCTGCTATCTTCTGCTCTATGGCGAGCTGCCCACCCAGGCCGAGCGCCGCCAGTTCGATGACGCCATCACCTATCACACCATGGTGCAGGAGCAGATGAGCATCTTCTTCCGCGGGTTCCGCCGCGATGCCCATCCCATGGCCATCATGGTGGCGGTGGTCGGCGCATTGTCGGCCTTCTACCACGACAGCCTGGACATCAACGATCCGGAGCAGCGCGAGATCGCCACGCGGCGGATGATCGCCAAGGTGCCGACACTGGCCGCCATGGCCTACAAGTATTCCCTCGGCCAGCCCTTCGTCTATCCGCGCAACGATCTGGATTATGCCTCCAACTTCCTGCACATGTGCTTCTCGGTTCCGGCGGAGGACTACAAGGTCAACCCGGTGCTGGCGCGCGCCATGGACCGCATTTTCATCCTCCATGCCGATCACGAGCAGAACGCCTCCACCTCGACGGTGCGCCTGGCCGGCTCGTCGGGAGCCAATCCCTTCGCCTGCGTGGCGGCGGGCATTGCCTGTCTGTGGGGGCCGGCCCATGGCGGGGCCAACGAGGCGGCCCTCAACATGCTCGAGGAGATCGGCACGCCGGAGCGCATCCCGGAGTTCATCGCCCGCGCCAAGGACCGCAACGATCCTTTCCGCCTCATGGGCTTTGGCCACCGCGTCTACAAGAACTACGATCCGCGCGCCAAGATCATGCAGCGCACCGCCCATGAGGTTCTCTCCGAGGTGGGCCACAAGGACGATCCGCTGCTGCAGGTGGCCCACGAGCTGGAGCAGATCGCCCTGAAGGACGACTATTTCCTGGAGCGCAAGCTCTATCCCAACATCGATTTCTATTCCGGCATCACCCTGCGCGCCCTGGGTTTTCCCACCTCCATGTTCACGGTGCTTTTCGCCCTGGCGCGCACCGTCGGCTGGATCGCCCACTGGCGCGAGATGATTGCCGACCCGACCCGCCGCATCGGCCGCCCGCGCCAGCTCTACACCGGGCCTGTGCGGCGCAGCTACGTGCCCATGTCCAAGCGCGGCACCGGCCTGGGTGCCGACTATCACAGGGATTGAGCAAAAGGGGCATCCCCTGCCCTGTCAGTCCGACAGGAGGTGGGCGATGACCTGTCGGGCATGGGGCCTTGCGCGATGCTCGAAGAGATAGATGCCTTGCCATGTTCCCAGGACGGGGCGGCCATTGGCCACCGGAATGGACAGGGAAACATCCGTCAGGGCTGCCTTGATGTGGGCGGGCATGTCGTCGGCCCCCTCAAGGACATGGCGGTACCAAGGGGCATTTTCCGGCGCCAGACGGCGGAAGAACTCGTTGAGATCCCTTTGCACATCCGGGTCGGCGTTTTCCTGGATGGTCAGGGAGGCGGATGTATGGCGCACGAAAAGGGTCAGAAGCCCCTGCCCCGCCGCAGTGCAGAAACGCTCTGCCTGGCGGGTGATTTCATAAAGGCCCGCACCATGGGTGGATACCTCGATGGTGGTCTGAAACTGCTTCATCAGCCCAGCTCCTTCCAGCGCAGGCAGGCGACCTGGTGGCCGGATTCGGCCTCCTCAAGCTCCGGTTCCGTTTCGCGGCACATGTCCGTGGCGAAGGGGCAGCGGGTATGGAACTTGCACCCCGGCGGCGGATCGATGGGCGACGGGATCTCTCCTTGCAGCTTTTGCGCCTTCCTGGTCTCGTCCGGATCGAGCGAGGGAATGGCCGACAAAAGCGCCCGGGTGTAAGGGTGCAGCGGCGCGGCGAAGAGCTGGCGCGCCGGGGCGGTCTCCACCAGGCGTCCCAGATACATGACGGCAACGAAATCGCAGGTGTGGGCGATGACGCTCAGATCGTGGCTGATGAACAGGAAGGTCAGGCCCATGTCGCGCTGGATGTCGCGCAAAAGGTTGAGAACGTCCGCCTGAATGGAGACATCCAGGGCCGCCACGGCCTCGTCGGCGACCACGAAGCGCGGCTTGGACACCAGGGCGCGGGCGATGGAAATGCGCTGGCGCTGGCCGCCGGAGAAGGCATGCGGATAGCGCCGCAGATGCTCCAGGTTGAGACGGCAGCGGGCGGCGATCTCGCGCACCCGCTCGTCGGTCTCGGCGCGTGAAGAGGTCAATTTCATAACCTCCAGGGGCTCGGCGATGATGTCGCGCACCGTCATGCGCGGGCTGAGGGCGGCATAAGGGTCCTGGAAGATCATCTGGGCGCGGGAGCGGTAATCCTTCAGATCCTCGCCATCGATGGCGCGCAGGTCATAGGCCACCTCGCCATCGTCGTAATGGGCCCGACCGGCCACCACCGGGGCGGCGCGCAACAGGGCACGGCCAAAGGTGGTCTTGCCCGATCCCGATTCGCCCACCAGGCCAAAGAAACTGCCCGGCGCGATATCGACGCTGACGTTCTCCACCGCGTGCACCACCTTCTTCTTGCCCAGCAGGCCGGTGCGCAGGGGGAAATGGACACTCAGATTGCGGGTGCGGATCAGGGGGGTCATGCGCTGCCCTCCCCGTTGTGGTCATAGAGATGACAGGCGGCCGCCCTGCCCTCGCCCACGGCATGGAAACAGGGCACTTGCCCGCGGCAGACATCGCCGATGATTTCGCCGCAGCGGGTGTGAAAGACGCATCCTTCCGGGCGCTCCAGGGGCGAGGGAATATCGCCCGGAATGGGGGTCAGCGGGGCGTCCAGATCGTCCAGCCTGGGCAGGGCCGCCAGCAGGCCGCGGGTATAGGGATGGGCCGGGGCGCGGATGACCTGGCGCACCGGGCCGGTCTCGACGATCTTGCCCAGATACATGACGGCAATGTCATCGGCGGTCTGGGCGATGACGCCCAGATCGTGGGTGATGAAGATGATGCCCATGTGAAACTCCGCCACCAGCTCCTTCATCAAATCGATGACCTGGGCCTGGATGGTGACATCGAGCGCCGTTGTCGGCTCATCGGCGATGAGCAGTTTCGGGTGGGTGGACAGGGCCATGGCGATCATCGCCCTTTGGCGCATGCCGCCGGAGAGCTCGAAGGCATACTGGCCGAAGCGCCGCACCGGATCGGGAATGCCCACCCTGTCGAGCATCTCGATGGAGATTTCGCGCGCCCGTTTCTTGCTCATGTCCGAATGGATGAGCAATTGCTCGACCATCTGCGAGCCGACGGTGAGCGCGGGGGCGAAGCTGGCCATGGGCTCCTGGAAGATCATGGATATGGCGCCGCCGCGCACGATGCGCAGATCGCGCGCCTTGCGCAGGGCCATGACATCCACCTCGCCGCCGTCGAGATGCAGGGTGATTTTCGATTGCCCGCCATAGACGGCATTGCCCGGGTTGAGCTTCATCAGGGCCTTGGCGGTGACCGACTTGCCCGATCCGGATTCGCCCACCACGCCGAGCACCCGGCCGCGATCGAGCGAAAAGGAGACATCATCCACCGCGGTGATGCGTCCCTCCGTGGTGTCGAACTGCACCGTGAGATTTTCGACCGTCAGCAATCGCGTCATGACTTGTTGTCCGAGTAGGGATCGGCGGCATCGCGCAGGCCATCACCGACGAAGACGAAGGCCAGCACAAGGACGATGAAAAAGATCACCGGAATGAAATACCATTGATAATTGAGCAGAACATCGGCCTTGGTGACGTTTTGCAGCATGACGCCCAGGGAGTTGACCGGATCCTTCAGGCCCAGGCCGATGAAGCTCAGGGCGGTTTCCGACAGGACCATGTAGGGGAAGGAAATCACCAGATCGACGATGATGTAACTGGTGAAACTGGGCAGCAGGTGGCGGCGGATGATGTGCGCGGCCGAGGCGCCGGAGAGCCGCGCGGCGAGCACGTAATCCTGATTGCGCTCGGTGAGCAGATGGGTGCGCACCCGCCGCGCCAGGGTGGGCCAGCCGATGAGCCCCAGAATGGTGGAGATGAAGAAGAAGCGCGCCTCCGCGCTCCATTCCGGCGGAACGAAGGCGGCAAGGGCCATGAACAGCGGTATGGCCGGCACGGTGCGGATGGAATCGGTGAGCATTTGCAGCACCGAGTCGGTGATGCCGCCATAGAAGCCGGAAATGCCGCCGATGATGAGCGCCAGGACGAAAGCCAGAAAGACGCCGATGGTGCCCACCGCCAGGGAGGTGTTGATGGCGTGGAAGGTGCGCGAGAAGATATCCTTGCCGGCCGCATCGGTGCCGAAGAGATGGATCTTGCCCTTGTCCACGCCGAACAGGTGGGTGCGCAAATGCATGCCGAAGAGCTTGTAAGGGTCGCCCTTGGGCAGGAAGGTCAGATAGCGGCGGGCCTTCTTGTCCACCACCGTCACCCAGCGGAAGTTGGTCTTGATGGAGCGGGTGCGCTTGGTGGTATAGACGAAGGGCCGCCAGGAGAAGCCGTTTTCGTCCCACATGCGCGGGATTTGCGGCGCGCCGTTGAGATAGCTCATGTCGCGCCCGGCCACGGTGGGATCATAGGGGGTGAGAAAGGGCGCAAAAAGGCCCGACAGGATCAGCGTGGCGAGCACGACAAGTCCGGCCATGGCCGACTTGTTGCGCTTGAAGCGCGCCCAGATGAGCTGGCCCTGGGTGGCGGTGAAATAGGCTTCCTTGCTCTTGTGGTCAGGGGCGGCGGATGTCTTGCTCATTTGCCGCCTCCCATGATGCTGTGGCGCACGCGCGGATCGACGATGGCGAGCAGAACGTCGGTGGCGAAATTCAGGGCCACGATGGAGCCGGTGAGCAAAAAGATGATGGCTCCGGCCAGTTGCTGGTCATTGGAGCGCGCCAGGGCCTCGATGAGCAAGGATCCGGCCTCGGTCAGGGTCAGGATGAGGGCCACCACCGGCAATTCATTGAAGATGCGGTTGAGATCGAAGCCCAGGGAATTGATGATCGGCCCCAGGGCATGGCGGGCCGGATAGCGCCGCAAGAGCCGCCAGCCGGAGATGCCGCGCGCCTTTGCGGCGGTGACATAGAGCTTGCCCACCTCGTCGGACATCAGGGCGCGCACCGTCTGGATGGCAAAGGCGGTGGCCGACCAGCCGAGAATGAATACCGGCAGCCAGGCATGGCCGAGAAAGTCCATGGCCTTGTCCCAGGACCAGGGCGCATCGCGCATCTGCGGCGAGAACAGGCCGGTGAGCGAATTGCCATAGACGACGGTGGAAAAGAGCATGATCATCAGGGCGAGCAGGAAGTTGGGCAGCGCCAGGCCAAGATAGCTGACCAGCCGCAGGGTGTTGTTGAGCACCTTGCTTTTCGAGGTGGCGGAGATGATGCCCACGGGCAGCGCGATCAGATAGGCCAGAACCAGGGCGGCCAGGGCGATGCCCAGGGAAATGAGGAACTTGTCGCTCAAAAGCTGGCTGATGTTGAGCCGCAGGATGCACGATTCGCCGAAATCCCCCTGGAAGGCATGCCAGATCCACACCAGCCAGCGCACCATGAAGGGCTTGTCCAGCCCCAGGCGGATGCGCTCGGCCTCGATGTCGGCGATGGAGATCATCGAGCCTTGCGTGTTCTTGAAGGCCAGGTAACGCTCGGCGCAATCGCCCGGCACCATCTCCATGAGCGAAAAGACGATGAACGAGACGATGATCAGGGTCAGCATGGCCATGACGGCGCGCATGGCCACGAAGCGCGTGAATTGATACATGCCGCAACAGCCTCTTGAGTCAGCCCCATACGCACAAGGCAGCGGGCGGTTTTCACCGCCCACTGCTCATTTCGTCAGGCTGGCGAATCCGTGCTTCGCCCAAAGCCTATTTGGCAAAATACCACTGAATGGCCCTGTAGGGATAGTTCCAGTAATACTCGAAGGAGGCCGTCTTGAAGGAGGGCACGTTCTTCAGGGCATTGCGGTGATAGACCGGCGAAGGCGCCAGCACCGTGCCGGTGAAGAGCAGATGCCCGGTCATCATCTCGACCAGCTTGTTGCCCAGCTTCTTTTGCTCCTCAGAGCCCGGCTTGGCGGCCTGGAAGGCATCGATGGTCTTGGACATCTCCATCACCCAGGCCGGGGGCTTGACGCCCTTCTTGCCCTTGGAGTCGATGTATTCGGCCCACAGCATGCCATTGCGATGTCCGAAGTAGTTCTCGAAGGGCGGCTTGAAGAGCTCCGGGTTGGCCTGGATGATGGCCAGCGGCTGGCTCTTCTTCCAGGTGCCGACTTCAAGCTTGTTGGCCGACTGGGCGGAGCGGTATTCGTCCGGCGTGACCTCCTTGATGGTGGTCTTGATGCCGACATCCGACCAGTACTGGGCCCAAAGCTCGGCCTCCTTGGTGGGCGTGCCCTGGGTTGCGAAGCGGATGTTCAGCACCAGCTTCTTGCCGCTGGGCAGGTCGCGGAAGCCATCGCCATCTTTGTCTTTCAGGCCAATTTCATCCAGCAGGGCCTTGGCCTTGGCCGGGTCGTAGGTGATGGCGAACTTCTCCCACTTGGCATCGATGAAATCGGGGCGCGGCGAAAAGCCGATATACTGGCGCGGCGTGCCCTGGCCGAAGTAGGCCACCTCGTTGATCTCCTTGCGGTTGATGGCCATGGACATGGCCTTGCGGAAGCGCAGGTCGGAAAAGATCTTGCGCTTCTCCGGATCGGGGTGGGTGACGTTGAAGGAGAAGGTGGGATAGGAGATCATCGGCTTGAGCTCGACGGTGTAATCGCCCTTCTTCTGGTTCTCCAGCAGGATGGGCGCCATGGTCAGGTCAAGCGACTGGGTCTTGTAGTCCACCTCGCCGTTGATCAGCTTGAGGATGCGCACCTGCTTGTCGTTGGCGTAGGTTTCGTCGATCTCGTTGATGTAGGGCAGCTGATTGCCCTGGGTGTCCACGGCGAAGAAATAGGGATTGGCCACCAGGTGCCGCCCTTCCGTGGTCTCCTTGACGAGAATGTGCGATTCCAGTGTCGGATAGACGGCCTTGGGCAGCTTGCCCACCTTGTCCGGGCTGTTGAGCATGGGCGAGCCGGTGTCCATCCAGTCGGAGTTGCCGTAATAGGCCTTCAGCAGGGCATAGCCGTCCTTGAAGCCGTATTTCTGCGCCAGCTTGTCGGCATCCTTGTTGATGGCCGGATGGAACTGGCCGAGGAAGTGCTTGGGCAGGAAGGGCTGGGCATAGGAGCTGGCGAAGGTGGACAGAAGGCCCGGCTTGGGAGAGGGCAGCTTGAAGACCACCGTGTAGGGATCGGGAGTTTCCACCTGCATGCGCTTGCCGGCCACCAGGGCATAGGCCTTGGGCTTGGCGAAAATGTGCTTGTCCATGACGAAATTGTCATACCAGAACTTCACATCCGCCGAGGTGAAGGGCGCGCCGTCGGACCACTTGTGGCCCTTGCGCAGATAGAAGGTCAGCTCGGTATAGTCGTCGTTCCACTTCCAGCCCTTGGCCACGTAGGGCACGATGGTCTGAAGATCGTCGGAATAGCGGGCGAAATTGACATGACGCAGGGCCAGCATGTCCGAAGTGCCGGCCTCGGAGGCGTTGGAGATGCCATGCAGGGTGCCGCCATGTTTGCCGATGCTCTCATAGGGGGCGACCACGAGCGGCTCCTGTGGCAGGCGCTGGGCCACGGGGGGCAGCTTGGGGTTGCCCTTGATCATGGCGTTGAGCTTTTCGGCCGCCGGATTGCCCTTGAACTGCAGCTTGCAGCCGGCCAGCTTCTGGAACTCGGCCAGGTCATATTGCTCCGGGAAGGCGCCGGCCTTGACGCCCTGCGGATTGGCCACGGTCACCGCCGGGCATCCGGCCAGGGCCGTGCCGGCCATGGCAGCCAGGGCAACGGCGGATATGATCAGTCGCTTCATGAGACATCTCCCTTTAAGTGTTTTATCGTTCCGGCGGTTTGTCCGGAAACATTCTCCGGGCCGCTTCTATTTTCGTTTTGTAACGGGATTATAACGGATTTGGCAGCTGTGAACAGGCGGGCAAAATTAAATTTTCGCGATGGCGCTTTCGCATACGAAAACCCCGCCGTCTCCTGAGAGCCCGGTGGGGTGTGGAGCATGGCGCAAATGCACTTTGTCTCAGGGCGTAGACCCATAAACCCCGCACCGCCAGTTAGCCGGATTTTTGTTCTGGCAAGGCGCAGCCCCGCAGGAATAGCGGGGCTATTTCAAGGGGGTGCAACACTGCCAGGACAAA
>JALSNA010000142.1 GCA_026987255.1 Hyphomicrobiales bacterium
GCCGTCCCGGCGGGGATGGCCTGCGTTGCGCCTTTTCGGGAGATGGAAGAATGAGGGGGGAAGGAATGGAGATCGTGCAAGCTGACGCCCTGACCTCCCTGGCGGGGGTGCGGCATGGTTTCTTCACCCGCAAGGGGGGTGTTTCGGGCGGGATTTATGCCAGCCTGAACACCGGGACAGGATCGCGCGACGTGCGCGCACATGTGCAGCAGAACCGGGCGCGGGCCCTGCGGGCGCTGGGCGCGGATGTGCTGGTGACGCCATACCAGATTCATTCCGGTATTTGCGCAATTGTCGAAGGGCCATGGCCGGATGATGAGCCGCAAAGGGCCGATGCGGTGGCCACGTGCAGGCCCGGCGTGGCGGTGGCGGTGAACACGGCCGATTGCACGCCGGTGCTGTTCGCCGACGGGCGCGCCGGGGTGGTGGCGGCGGCCCATGCGGGCTGGAAGGGGGCCATCGGCGGGGTGCTGGAGGCGACCATCGCGCGCATGGAGGAGCTGGGGGCGAAGCGGGCCGATATCCGCTGCGCCATCGGGCCGGTGATCTCGCAGGCCAATTACGAGGTGGGGCCGGAGTTTCATGCGCGCTTCGTCCAGGAGAATGGCGATTTCGCGCGGTTTTTCATCGCATCGGGGCGGGCGGGGCATTTCCTGTTCGACCTGCCCGGCTTCGTGGCCCATGTGCTGGCCCGCGCCGGGGTGGGGCAGGTGGAGGATGTGGGGGCGTGCACCTATGGGGACGAGGCGCGCTTCTATTCCTACCGGCGGGCCACGCATCGGGGGGAGGCGGATTACGGGCGGCAGCTTTCGGCCATCTTTTTGATGCCTTGATTGGCGGGCAGAAGGGATGAAAATTCCATCCGGGGGCGGCGTGATGGCAGGCAGGCTTCACATGGCAAGGACATGGCGGTTGGCTTTGCTGGCATTGCTGGCAGGGCTTGTTGCCGCTTGCGGCAGCGTGGAGAGGCCCTTTTCCAAGTCCGCCGATCCGGCTGTTGCGCAGAACCGTCCGGCGGCGCCGCCCATCCGTCTGGAGGTGCTGAACGATGTGCCGCCGGCGCAGGCGGCGCGGCTGAGGGCGGCCTTGCGGCAGGCGGCGGCGCGGCGCGGATTGCGGCTGGTGGCGGATGGGGGGAAGGCCCTGCGTCTGCGGGGGGATTTCGAGCCGTTTCGCGATGGCGCGGGCGGGCGGCGGCTGGCCTATGTCTTCCGGTTGTATGGTTATGATGGGCGGGTGATCGAGGAGGCCGGCGGCAACGAGATTGTGCGCGGCGGTGCGGGCGATCCGTGGGCGGCCATCGGCTCGATCGCGCGCACCCGCATTGCCGAAACGGTGATGGAGAAGCTCTCCGGCAAGCTGGCGCAGATGGGCTATGGCACGCAAGGGGCGGGGTTGCCGCCGCCCATGGAAACCCTGGTGAAGGCCGGGCCGGGGGCGGAAAAGGAGCTCGATCCGGATCTGCTGGCGGGGCTGCCGCCGCCCAATGGCGGGCTGGCCGGGGGGCTGCCTGCGGCGCTTGCACCGGCACCGGTTCCGGCCCCGCCGCCGCAACCGGTGGCCCGGGCCACCCCCGCGCCAGGGCCGGGAATGGAAAAAGGCAAGAGCGCGGCGAAGGGCAAAAGGCCCGCCGCGGCCAGGGTGCGCATAGCCACGGTGGCGGTGCTGCCGGTGCGCGGTGCGCCGGGGAAGGGCAATGCGGAGCTCACGCGGGCCATGAAGGCGGTGTTGAAAAAGGCCGGATGGCCCGTCGTCGGGCGCCCCCGGCGCGATTCCATGATCGTGCGGGGCAAGGTGTCCATGGGCCGGCCGGGTGCGGGCGGGCAGAAGGTGAAGATCGCCTGGACGGTGAAAAGCCCCACCGGCAAGGTGCTGGGAGTGATCCGGCAGGCCAACACGGTGCCCGCAGGGTCTCTCAAGGGCGGTTTCGGGGCCGCCGCGCCGGTGGTGGCGGAGGCGGCGGCGGATGGCATTTTTCAACTGGTGCGCAAGCTGCGATGAGCAAAAAGGCGAAGTTTTCCAGCCTGTGCCCTCATGGTGGTTGACCGCGCCGCCCGGCGCTGGTTTAAGGGAGAAGAATTTGGCTGGGCGCGGATTGCGCCTGTGGGCCGGCCTTGCCGCCTTGCCCCAGGAGGGCAGGTGGCGCATGCGGGGTGAAAGAACCGTCATGAAACTTGTCTCGGGGAACGCCAACCGACCCTTGGCGGAATCCATCGCCGCCTATCTCAACCAGCCCTTGACGAAATGCATCGTGCGGCGCTTTGCCGACATGGAGATTTTCGTCGAGGTGCAGGAGAACGTGCGCGGAGCGGATGTCTTCATCGTGCAGCCGACATCCTTTCCCACCAATGACCACCTGATGGAGCTTCTGATCCTCATCGACGCCATGCGGCGGGCCTCGGCGCGGCGGATCACGGCGGTCATGCCCTATTTCGGCTATGCGCGGCAGGACCGCAAGCCGGGGCCGCGCACGCCGATCTCGGCCAAGCTGGTGGCCAACCTGATCGAGCGGGCCGGGGCCGACCGGGTGATGACCATGGATCTGCATGCCGGGCAGATCCAGGGCTTCTTCGACATTCCCACCGACAACCTGTTCGCCGCGCCGGTCATGGTGCGCGACATCAAGGAAAACTACGATACGGACAACCTCATGGTGGTCTCGCCGGACGTGGGCGGCGTGGTGCGGGCGCGCGGCCTGGCCAAGCGCATCGGGGCGCGGCTGGCCATCGTCGACAAAAGGCGCGAGCGGCCCGGCGAATCGGAGGTGATGAACATCATCGGCGATGTGAAGGGCCAGTCATGCATCCTGGTGGATGACATCGTCGATTCGGGCGGCACCTTGTGCAATGCCGCCGAGGCGCTGCTGGAGCGCGGCGCCAGGGAGGTCTCGGCCTATATCACCCATGGGGTGCTCTCCGGCGGCGCCGTGGCGCGCATCACCGCCTCGCAGCTCAAGGAGCTGGTGATCACCGATTCCATCCAGCCGACGGAAGCGGTGCGGGTGGCGCGCAACATCCGCACCATCTCCATCGGCCCGCTGCTGGGCGAGGCGGTGGGGCGCACGGCGCGCGAGGAATCGGTTTCTTCGCTGTTCTATTGACAGACCTGGCGGGCCGGGCCTTTTCAGTCGGACGTGAAGAAAAGTTTTCCAGCCTGCCTGGCAGGCTGGAAATACTTTTCTTCAGGAAAAACAAGGCGTCCTGCTGACTTGGGGCGGCCCGGCGTCAGCAGGACATCATTTTTGGCCCCAAGTAAATTGCAAGGTTCTGACAGAAAATCTGTCAGAACCTTGCAATTCACGGATTGTCAGAATGCCAGAAAATGCTGTGTATTCAATCTGTTGTGAATACTTCACATGCGACTTTTCATGGTTTCATGATCCCTTACCTTGAGGAGGGCAGGGCAGGCTGGCGCTCACAGCGGGATGCGCATTTCGGCGCGCAGGCCGCCGAGCGCACTTTCGGACAGCTCGATGTCTCCGCCGTGCTTGTGGGCGATGTCCAGGGCAATGGCCAGCCCCAGGCCGGTGCCGGCGGTATCCTGGTTGCGGGCGGTGTCGAGGCGGACGAAGGGGCGAAAGACCTTGTCGCGCATGTGCGGCGGAATGCCGGGGCCATCATCCTCGATGGAAATGCGCAAATATTCATTATCCCGCCAGGCCGTGATGCGGATTTCGCTGGCGGCGTGATTGACGGCATTGGCGGCGAGATTGGCGATGGCGCGGCGCAGGGCGGTGGGCTTGACGCGCGCGGCAAGGCCGCCTGGGCACGCGATCCGCAGATGCCTTTCGGCATGGCGCAGCCCCTCGCGCACGGAGTCCAGAAGTTCGCAGATGTCCGTCTGGCGGCTCTGTTCGCCTTCATAGTCGCGCACGAAGGCGATGTAGCCCTCCAGCATTCTTTGCATCTCGTCCACATCGGCGCGCATGGCGGCGAGCTGTTCGTCATCACAGTCCAGCATGGACAGCTCCAGGCGGAAGCGGGTGAGAATGGTGCGCAGATCGTGGGAGACGCCGGCCAGCATGGTGGTGCGCTGCTCCACGTGGCGCTCGATGCGGCGTTTCATGTTGAGGAAGGCCTGGGCGGCATCGCGCACCTCCCGGGCGCCGCGCGGCTCGAAATCGCGGATGTCGCGCCCCTTGCCGAAGGCCTGGGCGGCCTCGGCCAGCCTGAGGATGGGCTTGATCTGCTTGTGCAGGAAGATGACGGCCAGAATCAGCAGGACGAATGACGTTCCGGCCATCCAGGTCAGGAATATGCCGGTGGAGGAGGCATAGGCGCGGGACTGGGGGGTCAGGAAGCGGAAAATGAGCCCCTTGTCCACCTGGATTCGGATGTCCACATAGCCGCTCTGGCCGATGGTGTCGAGCCAGAAGGGGCGGCCGGGGACATACTTGTTGACATACTTGGAGAGGCGGTAATGGAGAATGGAAAACCACGGTTTGGGACGCGGCGGCGGCAGCGAGCCCTTCTCTATGCGCAGGCCGATGGAGAGGTGCTCGTTGACGGTTTTCTCCAGTTCCGCGAGGGCCTGCGGCGTCTTGGGGCCTGTGTCGTAGAGACTGACGACGAGGCCGATTTCGCGCCCCAGGGACTTGGAGAGGGCCTTGGTGACCTTCTCCCAGTGGCGCTCGAGAAAGATGCCGGTCATGATGAGCTGAAAGACCAGCATGGGGACGATGACGATGAGCATGGAGCGGCTGTAAAGACCGCTGGGCAGATGGCGCTCCAAGAAGCGGTTGAAGCGCCACCAGAGGGTCTTGCGCCGGATATCCGCAGGGGCGCTCATGGGGCATGGCTCCGCTGCTTGCCGCTGGTCAGGATATAGCCGGAGCCGCGCACCGTCTTGATGAGGGATGGGGCGGAGGGGTCGGCCTCGATCTTGCGCCGCAGGCGGTTGATCTGCACATCCACGGTGCGCGGGTTGTCGCCGCTGCCCGGTGGCGTGAGCTGTTCGCGGGGGACGGGCCTGTCCGGCCGGGAGGCCAGGATGCGCAGGATTTCGCGTTCGCGGCCGGTGAGCTTCACCAGTTCGCCATCGCGGCGCAGCTCGCCGCTTTGCATGTCGAACCGGCAAGGGCCGAAACGGACGATGGCATGGCCGGCTTGCGGGGGCGGGGCGGCGCGGCGCAGCAGGGCCTGGATGCGCAACAGGAGCTCCTCGGGCTCGAAGGGCTTGGTCAGATAATCGTCCGATCCCGATGACAGCCCGGCGATGCGGTCCGGGGCCTGGTCGAGGGCGGAAAGCAGCAGGATGGGGATGTGCGCGGCCTCATCGCGCAGGGCGCGGGTGAAAGACAGGCCGTCCTCGCCGGGCATCATGATGTCCAGCACCATGAGGTCGAAGGCCAGGGCGCGCATCTTTTCGCGCGCGCTGGCGGCGTCGGCGGCGGTGGTGGTGCGCAGCCCCTTGCGGCGCAGGTAATCGCTCAAAAGCTGGCGGATGCGGGCATCGTCATCGACGATGAGGATGTGGGGGGTGTCATCCATTGTCACCTGTGTCCTTGCGCTTGCGCGTCAATTGCCGCACCAGGGGCCTTTGCGCCGGGTCCACCATGCCCATGAGGGTGCGGGCGAAGGCCCCGGCGGCGTCCGGCCCGGCCTGGGCCATGGCCTGGCTGACGCGGGCGATCTGGGGGGCGGAGAGGCGCTCATGGAGGGCCTTGCCCTTGCGGGTCAGGAAGAGCAGCCGCTGGCGGCGGTCCTGAGCGCCCTCCTGCTGATAGACATAGCCGCGCTCGATGAGCTCGCGCAGAACGCGGCCGAGGCTTTGCTTGGTGATGCCGAGAATCTCCAGCAGCTGGGAAATGCGCAAGCCAGGATTGCGGCCGATGAAATGGATGATGCGGTGATGGGCGCGGCCAAAGCCGATCTCGGCGAGAATGGCGTCCGGCCCGGCGGTGAAATCGCGGTAGGCGAAAAACAGCAGCTCCATGAGGGCGATGATGTCCTCGCCGCTTTCGCCGGCGGCGGTTTTGGTCCGTCCGTCAGCGCGGTTTTTGCCATTGTGCCCCATGGTGTCCGCAAGTCCCTTGGTGGTGGTCATTTTGGCGCAAGATATGTCAGTCATATTGACATAATTTGGCGCAAATGTAATCTGCACGGATTACATATCATGAAAAACGCGCGGGCGCATGGCCAGGGCAATGGCGGAAGCGGGCGGACGGCGCGGGCAGGAGATGGACAGATGGCGGACAAACCCTTCGATCAGCTGGATGGCGAAATCTGGTACAATGGCGCATTCGTTCCCTGGGGGGAGGCGAAGCTGCATGTGCTCAGCCACGGCCTGCATTATGCCTCCGGGGTGTTCGAGGGCGAGCGCGCCTATGGCGGGGAAATCTTCAAGCTGGAGGAGCATACCGGCAGGCTTTTCGATTCGGCGAAAATCCTTGACATGAAAATCCCGTTCACGCCGGAGGAGATCAACGCCGCCTGCAAGGAGGCGCTGGTGCGGGGCGGCCTGACGGATGCCTATGTGCGGCCCATCGCCTGGCGCGGCTCGGAGGCCATGGGGGTGGCGGCGCAGAACAACACGATCAACGTGGCCATAGCCGCCTGGCAGTGGCCGTCCTATTTCGATCCGGCCCTGAAGGAAAAGGGCATCCGGCTGGACATTTCCGATTGGCGCAGGCCCGATCCGCGCACCATCCCGGCCAAGGCCAAGGCGGCGGGGCTCTACATGATCTGCACCCTCTCCAAGCATGCGGCGGAGCGCAAGGGCTATCAGGACGCGCTGATGTTCGACTGGCGCGGGCAGGTGGCGGAGGCCACCGGGGCCAATGTCTTTTTCGTCAAGGAGGGCGTCATTCATACGCCCACGCCGGATTGCTTCCTGGACGGCATCACCCGGCGCACGGTGATGGATCTGGCGCGCCGGCGCGGCATCGAGGTCATCGAACGGGCCATCATGCCCGGCGAGATGGAGGGCTTCGAGCAATGCTTCCTGACCGGAACGGCAGCGGAGGTCACGCCAGTGGGCGAGATCGGCCCCTATCGCTTCGAGGTGGGCGAAATCACCAGAACCTTGATGGATGACTACATGAAAGAGGTGCAGCCGGCGTGAGCGCGCCGCTGGGTGGGGCTTGAAAAATGCTTGCGCCCTGCCGGGGCCTCGCCCCGGTCTTTTTTTGCGTTTCAGCTCTTCTTGACGAATTGCGACTTGAGCTTCATGGCGCCGATGCCGGGGATCTTGCAATCGATGTCGTGATCGCCCTCGACAAGACGGATGTTCTTGACCCTGGTGCCCACCTTGACCACCGAGGAGGAGCCCTTGACCTTCAGATCCTTGATGACGGTGATACTGTCGCCATCGGCCAGCAGGTTGCCATTGGCATCCTTGACCATTAGCCCCTGCGGCTCTTCTTGCGCTTGCGCCATGGGCCATTCATGGGCGCATTCGGGGCAGACGAACAGCGCTGCGTCCTCATAGACATATTCAGAGCCGCAGTGCGGGCACTTGGGGGTATCGCTCATCGGGCAATTTCCTCATGGCAAGTGGAGTTCTGGCGGTTCATCCGGCCCTCACCTGATCCGCCAGGTGATGGAGACGCTCACCCGCAGGGCCTGCTTGCCGGCCGCCACCGGCACCGGGGCGGCAGCCGATTCGAGCATCTTGGTGCGCGCCATCATCACCGGGCGGGGCGGAATGAAGCCGCCGCTTTCGGAAAAGCGCAGCACCTCACCGAGCTTGAAACCGGCTTCCCCGGCATAAATGCGCGCCTTGCGCAGGGCATCGCGCACCGCCAGGCGGCGGGCCTCGTCCTTCAGGGGCGCGGGCTTTTCGATGCTGAAGGCAATGCCATTGATGCGGTTGGAGCCGGTGCGCACCACGTCATCGAGAATGCCGCCGGTCTTTTTCAGATCATGCACCCGGATGGTCAGCATGTTGGAGACCACATAGCCCACCAGCTTCGGCTCCCCGCCGGAGCTGTAGGAGTTTTTCGGATAGACATACCGGGCGCGGATGGAAAAGCCCGATGTCCTCATGTCCGCATCGGCCAGTTTCCATTTGCCCTTCAGGACATCGAAGACCGCCGTCATGGCCCGGGTGTTGGCCATGAGCGCCTCGCGGGCGGTCTTGGCGCGCTTCTCCACTCCCAGGGTGATGATGGCCACATCGGGGCGGGCGAAAACCTCGCCCAAGCCGTTCAATGTCAAGGTGCGCGGCGCCTCGGCGGCCAGCGCGGCGGCGGGCAGCAAAAGCGCCGCAAGGGCAAAAGGTGCAAGGCGTTTCATGGCAGTTTCCTCAAAGGCTGAATCACGCTCCCCCCTCCCGCCGGTTACAAGAGAGCAAAAAGACCGTTGGCGCAAGGCCCTTGCCTTTGCTATAGCAAGCAGGCGGGGTCCGTAGCTCAATTGGTCAGAGCCGCCGGCTCATAACCGGCTGGTTGCAGGTTCGAGTCCTGCCGGACCCACCAGGCCACTTTGGGCCTCTTTCCCTTGCATCGGCGCAAGGATCCGCTGCCGCCCCGCCAGGCAGATTCACGACACCCGAAGTTGCGGCACCGTCAATCCCCCAGGAAGCTGCGCAGCTTGCGCGAGCGCGAGGGGTGCTTGAGCTTGCGCAGGGCCTTGGCCTCGATCTGGCGGATGCGCTCGCGGGTGACATTGAACTGCTGGCCCACCTCCTCCAGGGTGTGGTCGGTGTTCATGCCGATGCCGAAGCGCATGCGCAAAACCCGCTCCTCGCGCGGGGTGAGCGAGGCCAGAACCCGCGTGGTGGTCTCGCGCAAATTGGCCTGGATGGCCGCATCGATGGGCAGCACGGCGTTCTTGTCCTCGATGAAATCGCCCAGGTGGCTGTCTTCCTCGTCGCCCACCGGGGTTTCCAGCGAAATGGGCTCCTTGGCGATCTTCATCACCTTGCGCACCTTCTCCAGCGGCATGGACAGGCGCTCGGAGATTTCCTCCGGAGTGGGCTCGCGGCCGATCTCGTGCATCATCTGGCGCTGGGTGCGCACGATCTTGTTGATGGTCTCGATCATGTGCACCGGGATGCGGATGGTGCGCGCCTGGTCGGCAATGGAGCGGGTGATGGCCTGGCGGATCCACCAGGTGGCATAGGTGGAGAACTTGTAGCCGCGGCGGTATTCGAACTTGTCCACCGCCTTCATCAGGCCGATATTGCCCTCCTGGATGAGATCGAGAAACTGCAGGCCGCGGTTGGTGTATTTCTTGGCGATGGAAATGACCAGCCGCAGATTGGCCTCGACCATCTCCTTCTTGGCCTGGGCGGCCTCGCGCTCGCCCTTCTGCACGCTTTGCACGATGCGGCGGAACTCGCCTATGGGCAGGCCGATGACCGAGGCGATCTCGTGGATCTCGTCGCGCAGCTTCTTGATGGTTTCCTTTTCCTCGGCGACGAACTTCTTCCAGCCGTGACGGGCCAGCCGGCCGACGCGGCGCGTCCAGTCCGGCTCCAGCTCGCAGCCACGGTATTCCTTGAGAAAATCGGCGCGCGGGATCTTGTAGGTTTCCGCCAGCCGCATCAGCCGCCCCTCCAGCGCCGAAAGCTGGCGCGAAATGCCATAGAGCTGCTCGACCAGGGATTCGATGCGGGCATTGTTCAGGTGCAGCGACTTCACGTCCGCCACGATGGCGTTGCGCAAGGTCTTGTAGCGCCGTTCCTGGGCCGGGGTCAGACGGGTCTTGCCGGCGATCTCGATGTCCTGCAGGCGGCGCAGGGCCTTGTAGTTCTTGGCGATATTGTCGAAAATCTCCAGAACCTTGGGCTTGAGCTCCGCCTCCATGGCCGCCAGCGAGAGGTTGGCCTCGTCCTCGTCGTCATCATCGTCTTCATCCGTGCTGGCGGCGGCCTCCTCCTTTTTGGTCTTCTCGTCCTTGCCCTCCTCCGCGTTCTTTTTGGCCTCCGGCTTCTTGGCCTCCGGGCCGGCGTAGGTGGCGTCCAGGTCGATGATCTCGCGCAGCAGGACCTTGCCTTCGTTGATCTCGTCACGCCAGATGATGATGGCCTGGAAGGTCAGGGGGCTTTCGCACAGACCGGCGATCATTGCCTCGCGGCCGGCCTCGATGCGCTTGGCGATGGCGATTTCGCCTTCACGCGAGAGCAGCTCCACCGAGCCCATTTCGCGCAGATACATGCGCACCGGATCGTCGGTGCGCTCCACCGGCGAGGCGGCGCGCTTGACCTTCACCGGCGCCTTGCCCGTGGCCTGGGCCACGGCATCGTCGGTTTCCTCTTCGCTTTCCACCACGTTGATGCCCATTTCCGCCAGCATCGCCATGGTGTCCTCGATCTGCTCGGAGGAAACCTCGTCGGAGGGCAGAACCTCGTTGAGCTCGTCATAGGTGACAAACCCGCGCTTCTTGGCCGCCCGGATCATCTTCTTGACGGCGGCGTTGTTCATGTCGAGGATCGGCTGATCCTCTTCCGCCCTCTTCGCCTTTGCCGCGGAAGCCCGGGAAGCGGGTTTTGCTGCTGTCCTGGTCGCCTCTTGCTTCGCCATGTTCAAAGCCCTGTTTCGCTGTGCGCGGCTTGAAAAAGCCTGCCAAGTCTGTCATCAAAGCGCCAGGCTGGCGCAGTGTGGAATATCGATCGCTGATTCGATCTTCTGTAAACCCCATGCCTTAACCGGTGATTAACCATGCCCGGTTGCGCCATCGGCGCCTCCCGGCAAGGGGACGCCGCCGCTACCCGGCATTGTCCGGCGGCT
Source organism: Hyphomicrobiales bacterium (assembly GCA_026987255.1). Taxonomy (GTDB): domain Bacteria; phylum Pseudomonadota; class Alphaproteobacteria; order Rhizobiales; family Aestuariivirgaceae; genus Thermopetrobacter. The sequence goes on from JALSNA010000142.1 coordinate 10,673, forward strand.
GCTCGAGGCAGCGGGTGACTGTCACTGTGCAGAATGGAAAAACGGCCCTGTTCCTCACTCGCCCTGTCTTTGCCTGGCTGCATGAAGTTCGTCACGAATCCGGTTGATCCGCGCGAAGTTTTCCTCCGTGGGATTTTGCTCGAAGGCATCTTGCGCCGCCGCCAGTTCACGTTCCAAAACGGCTGTTCTGTGCAGCTCAAGGGCATGGGCGGAAAACATCCTGCGCGCCTTGTGCAAATCCAGATCCAGCTTGTATGCATGGCGGCCGGGGCCATGTGATGCGCCGGTCAGTCTGTTGACAACCTCGCCGAAACCTTCCTCCATGAGATGGGTTTTCAGGCGCGCGCTGTCAAGTTCGGACAGACCAGCGGCGATATCTATGATTTTTTGCCGCAAGGAGTCAAGCATTTTGGATGAAAACTCCAGGCGTGCGAGATCTTCGGCCACATCATCGAGGATTTCCGGCAGATCGAGCACCAGGGCGAGGATTTCGCGTTCATGATAACTGCTGCCCGCGCTGCCCCGGCTGGCGGCCAGCAATTGCGCCGAGGCGCCGCGCGGCTTCTTCGCCCCTGCTGCCTTGCGGCCCCTGGCGCGGGGGCTGCGGGCGCCTTGGCGCGGGGGCTGCCAAAGCTCGCGCAGGCGGGCGCGCAGATCGGCGCGGTAGTGGGCGCGCACCTTGTCATCGCGGATGCGCCCGGCCAGCTCCTCCAGGCGCTTTTCCAGGGCCGCCTTTTCCTCCGGCGTGGCCATGGGGCTGGTTTCCACCACATGCCGCCACAGGAAACGCGACAGGCTGTCCGCGCCATCGAGCACCTCCTGCATGGCCTGCCGGCCGCGATCGCGCAGCAGATCGTCCGGATCCAGGCCTTCGGGCAGAATGGCAAAGCGCAGCGAATGCCCCGGTTGCAGATGCGGCAGGGCCGTCTCCAGAGCCCGCCAGGCCGCCGCCTGTCCGGCCGCATCGCCATCGAAACACAGGATGGGCACGGCAGCGGTGCGCCACAGCATGGCCAGGTGCTCCCCGGTCAGCGCCGTGCCCAGCGGGGCCACCACGTGCTCAAAGCCGGCCTGGGCCAGGGCGATGACGTCCATGTAGCCTTCCACGGCGATGATCTCGCCGCGCTCGAAGGCGCTCTTGCGCGCCTGATCGAGGTTGTAGAGCACCCGGGACTTGTGAAACAGCTCCGTTTCCGGCGAGTTCAGGTATTTGGCCCTGGCCTCTCCCAGGGCGCGGCCACCGAAGGCGATCACCCGGCCGCGCATGTCGCGGATGGGAAACATCAGCCGGTCGCGGAAGCGGTCATAGGCGGCCCGGCCATCATCGGGGACGCCGATCAGCCCGGCATCGAGCATCATCTGGCGGGGCACGTCCCTTTCCTGCAGGTGCCTGAGCAGGGCATCGCGGGCATCGGGCGCAAAGCCGAGGCCGAAACGGGCCACGAACTCGTGCGACAATCCGCGCGCGGCGATGTAGTCACGCGCCCTGGCCCCTTGCGGCCCCTCCAGCTGCTGGCGGTAGAAGGCCTCCGCCATGGCCAGCACATCGGCCAGGGAGGCGCGCGCCTTTTCGCGCTTTTCCATGGCCGGGTCCGGTTTGGGCATGGGCAATCCGGCCTGACCGGCGAGCTCCTCCACCGCCTCGGGAAAGCTCATGCCGAGCTTTTCCACCAGGAAGGTGAAGACATCGCCCTTGGCGTGGCAACTGAAGCAATAGTAACGCCCCTTGCGGTCATCGGCATGAAACGAGGGGGTCTTTTCCGAGTGGAAGGGGCAGCAGGCCCACCAGTCGCCCTTGCCGGGCCTGGACTTGCGCCGGTCCCATTGCACGGCCCGGCCCACCACCGAGGACACCGGCACCCGGGCGCGGATTTCATCCAGAAAGGACGATGAAAACTTCATTGGCCGGCTCCCTCGCCGGAGCTTTCAGCCCAGCTTCTCCCGCACCAGCTTCGAGGCACGGCCCATATCCATCTGGCCGGAATATTTCTGTTTCAGCGCGCCCATGACCTTGCCCATGTCCTTCAGGCCCGAAGCGCCGGTTTCGGCGATGATTTCGGCAATGGCCTTCTCCACCTCCTGGGGCGAAAGCTGGCGGGGCAGGAACTCCTCGATAATGGCGATTTCCTCGCGCTCGGCGCTGGCCAGGTCCGGGCGGCCGCCATCGTCATAGAGCCTGGCAGATTCGCGCCTTTGCTTGACCATCTTGGCCAGGATGGCTTGCAGATCGGCCTCCGAGGGGGCATCGTCACGGCCGGTGCCGCGCGCCTGGATGTCGCGATCCTTGAAGGCGGCGGTGATCAGCCGCAAGGTGGCCATGCGGCGCTTGTCCTGGGCCTTCATGGCCGCCTTGAGTTCCGCATTGACCCTGTCGCGCAAGCTCTCGCCCATGCCTCGCCATCCCGTTTTGTTGCGTTCAGACCCAATGGATACTATGGGCGGGGGCGGCTTTCAACAGCGGTGAGACAATTTCCCCTTTCGCGGCGCTTGACAGGTTCTTGCGGGCGGTCTTTATCAGGGCATCGGATTTGGCCGCCGGAACCATCGGAGAGCAGATTGTCATGACCCCCGCCCCCTGGCAGGAAGAGCATCCCACCGCCGTCCTCGTCCTTGCCGATGGAACGGTACTCCATGGCCACGGCCTGGGCGCGCCGGGGCAGGCCGTGGGCGAGGTGTGCTTCAACACCGCCATGACCGGCTATCAGGAAATCCTCACCGATCCCTCCTATGCCGGGCAGATCGTCACCTTCACCTTCCCCCACATCGGCAACGTGGGAACGAACCCGCAAGATGACGAAACCACCAATCCGGAGCAGAAGGCCCAGGTGCGCGGCTGCGTCCTGCGCGCCGAGGTGACCAATCCCTCCAACTGGCGGGCCACGGAGCATTTTTCGGACTGGCTGGGCAAGCGCGGCATCATCGCCATCAGCGGCATCGACACCCGCGCCCTGACGGCCCTCATCCGCGAAAGGGGCATGCCCAATGCCGTCATCGCCCACGATCCGCGGGGCAACTTCGACATCGCGGCGTTAAAGGCGCAGGCCGCCGCCTGGCCGGGCATCGCCGGGGCCGATCTGGCCGCCCAGGTGAGCACGCAGACCCCCTATGAATGGGATGAAAAGACCTGGCGCTGGCCACATGGCTACGAGCGGCAGGATGAGCCGCGCTTTCATGTCGTGGCGGTGGATTACGGCATCAAGAAGAACATCCTGCGCTGCCTGGCCGATGTGGGCTGCAAGGTCACCGTGGTGCCCGCAACGGCCTGCGCGAAGGATATTCTGGCGCTCGATCCAGATGGCGTCTTTCTGGCCAACGGGCCGGGCGATCCGGCCGCGACGGGGGAATATGCGGGAGCGGAAATCGCCCGATTGGCGGCCTCCGGCAAGCCCCTGTTCGGCATCTGCCTGGGCCACCAGATGCTGGCCATCGCCCTGGGCGGGCGGACGAAGAAGATGAAACAGGGCCATCACGGCGCCAACCACCCGGTGAAGGACTTCACCACGAAGAAGGTGGAGATCACCTCCATGAACCACGGTTTTACCGTCGATGCGCAAAGCCTGCCCGATGGCGTGGAAGAGACCCACGTGTCGCTCTTCGATGGCACCAATTGCGGCCTGGCGATCAGCGGCAAGCCGGTGTTCTCCGTCCAGCACCACCCGGAGGCCTCGCCGGGGCCGCAAGATTCCCACTACCTGTTCCGCCGTTTCGCCAGGGCCATGGCCCGCGCCAGGGAGGCCTGAGGCCCTTTTTCCCTTCCCGCCCCGATCACCGCGCCGGCCCGCATGGCCGCAGCGGCGCGCGGCATGTTTCCCCGTTCACAGTCTGAACCGGACATGAACGGCGCATTCAGCATTGGTTCCGCTTGCCCTCTCTATAAGGGGGACAAGACGAAACGGCGCGAACCAAGGGAGTTCAGACATGTTGCGCAAGACGGCCATGACAGCCTTGAGCCTGATGGTGGCATCGGCGGCCCTGCTGGCGCTCCTCGCAACCGGCGGCGAAGCTCCGCTTCCGGCAAAGGCCCATGAGCCGGCCAATGCGGTGGTGATCTACAAGACCTCCTCCGCCCCCGTGGTGGTTGCCCGCCAAACCGCCACCTGCCGCATCGGCTGGTGCCAGGACATCTGAACTTCCCTTCTGTGCTTCATTCGAGAAAGGATCACGCGAACAACCGGAAGGCCAAGGAAAACAGGGACCCCATCCGCCCCCTCTCGCCCCTGCGGCCCACAGCCTTCCGGTTACCTTGTTTCTCCCTCCTCCCCCCAGTCCGGTTTCCCCTCCCGGACGTCCCACTGGCCCCGCCTCTTTGGCGGGGCCTTTTTTGCCCGGTGCGCGAGAGGCAAAAGGGAATGCAACGTGAGGGGTTTGGAATATGAACGGCAGATGAACGGGGCGTTCAGCAAACATTCGAGGACATCGCAGTATAAGGAAATCGTCAACCGGAACGGGTCACGAACCCTTGGTTGGACAAGACCACGGACCCCATCCGCCCCCTCTCGCCCGCGGTCTTGGAAAACCGGACGACATGATCCGTTCCGTCATGGACAGTTCAAAGCAAAGGCCCGCCACAAGAGGCGGGCCTTTGTGCTTTTCCAATCCT
>JALSNA010000143.1 GCA_026987255.1 Hyphomicrobiales bacterium
CGGGGTGGCAAGGCTTGCCTTGCTGGTGCCGCCGGCGCTTTGGCTTGGGGTTTGACCCTTGTGCGCAACAGCGGCTTTTGGCGCCACGAGATCGTCCGGGCGCTTGCGCGGGCGCGGCGCGGGTGGGGTGGGCGCAGCGGGCATGGGCTGGCGCACGATCTTTCTGGTCAGCAGGGCCAGTTGGGAGGGCCTGGCCGGTTTGTGGGCAATGGCCGGTTTGGCGGTTGCTCTGGCGGTCTTGGGCGCGCTCTTGCGGGCCGCCCGCCTGGGGGCGAAATTGACTCCTCTGGCCATGGCGCTTCTCCAGCCTGCCGGGCGGCCGGCCACGGCGGCGATGGCGGTGCCGCGCGTCAGGGGCCGGGTGCGGAACATCTGGTTGATGAGCCGCGCCATGAAGGCATTGCGCGAGCGGCCGGATTTGGCCCCCAGAACCACGGTGACCAGGCGCTTGCCATTGCGCAGGGTGGAGGCGGCCAGATTGTAGCCGGCGGCGCGCGTATAGCCGGTTTTCAGCCCGTCCATGCCGCGCACCCGGCCCAGCAGATGGTTGTGGTTGCGGAATACCCGCCGCCCATAGCGGAAGGTGCGCAGGGCGAAGTAGCGCTTGTAGAGGCGCGGAAAATCGCGCTGGATGCGCAAGGCCAGGGTGGCCAGGTCGCGCGCCGTGGTCACGTTGGGCGGCTTGGGCAGGCCCGAGGCGTTGCGGAAGGTGGTGCGCGTCATGCCCATGGCGCGCGCGGTGCGCGTCATGCGGTAGGCAAAGGCGCTTTCCGACCCGGCGATGTTCTCCGCGATGGCGGCGGCGATGTCGTTGGCCGATTTGGTGACCACCGCGCGGATGGCGTTGTCCACGGTGATGGTACTGCCCGGTTTCAGCCCCAGCTTGGAAGGCTGCATGGAGGCGGCATGACGGGAGATCATCAGCCGCGAGGAGAGGCTGTAGCGCCCCTTGCGGATTTCGGCAAAGAGCAGGTAAAGCGTCATGACCTTGGTGACCGAGGCCGGTATGCGCCGCGAATCGATGTTGCGCGCATAGAGAATGCGCCCGCTGCGCGCATCCACGGCAATGGCGGCAAATCCCTGCCGCGCCTGTGCCGTCTGGGCGGCCGGGGCCAGCATGGCCAGTCCGGCAATGGCGGCGAACAGGGCGCGCCTGAAGGGTCTGCGCGTCACTTTTGCGTGATGGGGGGCCTTGGGCATGAACTCACACTCCAACTCACTTGAAAGGGCAGGGCGCAAGACCCTGCTCAGGACCTGTGCTGCATGCGCACGATCCAGATGGACAGGGCAAAGGCCAAAAGGGAGGCCAGCATGAGAAAGATGGCCAGGCCGCTTTGATCCGCCAGGCGTCCGGCCAATCCGGAAACGCCGAAGGGCATGGGAAAATCATTGAAGGAAGAAGTCATGACCGCCTGCCTTGTCCTGTGGCTTCCTGATCCTTGCCGGAAACCTTCAAGCGGGCATTGTGGCAGCAGATGGTTTCCCGATCGTTAAAAATGGAATCATTTCCGGACCGAAAGGCACCCCGCCCAAGACCCGCAAAAAGCAAAAAGAAGGCCCGCTCCCCCTCCCAACCGCCTTGCTTATAATCCTGGGCGGCCTAAGCGGGGGCGCGGGCCGGCGCGAGTGCGCAAAACCCCTTTTGCGCATCATGAGACTTTCGGACTGGTTGACACCCGCTTGCCCCGGACATATCCAGAAACACGAATATACGGCTGGTTCTTCCCTCCTCCTTCTCCAGCCGGATCAAGCCCGTTTCCGCATCAACCCGGAAGCGGGCTTTTTTTCGCAAGATTTCAAGGATGGTCCCTGAAGGGCCTGCGCGCCGCTCGGGGAGGGAAAAGTGCCGGGGCGGCCGGTGGAATGATTTGCATGATGAAAAGATGGTCATTCGCAATTGCGCCATGAAGGACTCTATATTAGATTCGCTGTGGTGGAAAATCCGGCCGCCGCCGGGGCAGCCCATGTGCACATGGCCGCATTGATGCGCTTGAAAAGGATCAAGGGAAGGACGCGATGAGCGCCAGCAAGGACAGGAAAGGCCAGACCGGGGTTCTGGACAAGACCCGTCCGAAGGTAAAGAAGCCAAGGCTTTACAAGGTCTTGCTGCTGAATGACGATTATACGCCCATGGAGTTCGTGGTGCACGTCCTGCAGGCCTTCTTCAACAAGGGGAGAGAGGAGGCCACCCGCATCATGCTGACGGTGCATCACAAGGGGGCAGGGGTCTGCGGCGTCTACACGCGAGAGGTCGCAGAGACGAAAGTGAATCAGGTGATGGATCTGGCCCGCCGCCACGAGCATCCCCTGCAATGCATCATGGAAAAGGAGTGAAAGACCCCTTCATGCCCAGTTTCTCCCGCTCTTTGGAGCATGCCCTGCACAGGGCGCTGTCCCTGGCCAATGATTACCGGCACGAATACGCCACCTTGGAGCATCTGCTTTTGGCGCTCATCGACGATGTGGACGCCTCCGCCGTCATGCGCGCGTGCAATGTCGATCTGGATCTGCTGCGCCGCCAGCTGGAAAGCTATCTGGAGAACGAGCTGGCCGGCCTGGTCATCGAAACGGCCGATGATGCCCGCCCCACCACCGCCTTTCAGCGCGTCATCCAGCGCGCCGTCATTCATGTCCAGACCTCCGGCCGCGACGAGGTGACCGGGGCCAATGTCCTGGTGGCCATTTTCGCCGAGCGCGAGAGCCATGCGGCCTATTTCCTCCAGGAGCAGGACATGACCCGCTATGACGCGGTCAACTATATCTCCCACGGCATCGCCAAGCGCCCCGGCGCCTCGCGCCCGCGCCCGCCCAGGGGGGTGGACGATGATGACGGGGATTTCGAGATTCCCATCCCCGGCCTGCCGCGCATGTCCTTCGATGATGAGGAAGACGATGACGAGGACGAGGAGGACAGGAAGGACGAGGAAGGCAAGGAGAAGGGTCCCAAGACGGAAGCCCTGGACGCCTATTGCGTCAATCTCAATCAGAAGGCCCGCGATGGCAAGATCGATCCGCTGATCGGGCGCGAGAAGGAGGTGCGGCGCACCATCCAGATCCTGTGCCGCCGCCAGAAGAACAACCCGCTTTTGGTCGGCGATCCGGGCGTCGGCAAGACGGCCATCGCCGAAGGGCTGGCCAGGCGCATCGTCAATGGCGATGTGCCGGAGGTTCTGGCCGATTGCACCATTTTCCAGATCGACATGGGCGTGCTGCTGGCCGGCACCCGCTACCGGGGCGACTTCGAGGAGCGCATCAAGGCGGTCATCAAGGAGATCGAGGCCTATCCGGGGGCCATCATGTTCATCGACGAGATCCACACGGTGATCGGCGCCGGGGCCACCTCCGGCGGGGCCATGGATGCCTCCAATCTGCTCAAGCCCGCCCTGGCCGGCGGCAATCTGCGCTGCATCGGCTCCACCACCTACAAGGAATACCGCCAGCACTTCGAGAAGGACCGCGCCCTGGTGCGCCGCTTCCAGAAGATCGACATCGTCGAGCCCTCGGTGGACGACACCATAAAGATCCTCAAGGGCCTGAAGTCCTATTTCGAGGATCACCACAAGGTGCGCTATACCAACGAGGCCATCAAGACGGCGGTGGAGCTCTCGGCCCGCTACATGTCGGACCGCAAGATGCCCGACAAGGCCATCGACGTGATCGACGAGACCGGCGCCTTCCAGATGCTCGCCCCCAAGGACAAGCGCAAGGCCACCATCGGGGTGAAGGATATCGAGGCCACCATCGCCCTCATGGCGCGCATTCCGCCCAAGTCCGTCTCGCGCGATGATGCGCGGGTGCTCAAGAACCTGGGCAAGGAGCTGCGCCAGGTGGTCTTCGGCCAGGATGCCGCCATCGATGCCCTGGCCAGCGCCATCAAGCTCTCCCGCGCCGGCCTGCGCGAGCCGGAAAAGCCCATCGGCTGCTACCTCTTCTCCGGCCCCACCGGGGTGGGCAAGACCGAGGTGGCCCGCCAGCTCGCCGCGCTGCTGGGGGTGGAGCTGACCCGTTTCGACATGTCGGAATACATGGAGCGCCATTCGGTCTCGCGCCTCATCGGCGCCCCGCCCGGTTATGTCGGCTTCGATCAGGGCGGCCTGCTCACCGATGCCATCGATCAGCACCCGCACACCGTGCTGCTGCTCGACGAGATCGAGAAGGCCCATCCGGATCTGTTCAACATCCTGTTGCAGATCATGGATCACGGCAAGCTCACCGACAACAACGGCAAGACGGTGGATTTCCGCAATGTCATCCTGATCATGACCACCAATGCCGGCGCTGCCGATCTGGCCAGGCAGGCCTTCGGCTTCACCCGCGCCAAGCGTGAAGGCGATGACACCGAGGCCATCAACCGCATGTTCACGCCGGAGTTCCGCAACCGGCTGGATGCGATCATCGGCTTCTCCCACCTTTCGCGCGATGTGGTGCGCCAGATCGTGCAGAAGTTCGTGCTCCAGCTGGAGGCGCAACTGGCCGAGCGGCAGGTCAACATCGAGCTTTCCCGCCAGGCGGCGGACTGGCTGGCGAAGGAAGGCTATGACGAGCAGATGGGGGCGCGGCCCCTGGCGCGCATCATCCAGGAGCACATCAAGAAGCCGCTGGCCGAGGAGGTGCTCTTCGGCAAGCTGGCCAAGGGCGGCACGGTGCGCGTTGGCCTGAAGAAGGGCAAGGATGGCTCCGAAGAGCTGACCTTCAGCTATCTGACCCGCGAGCAGGAGAAGGCGCGGCCGAAAAAGCGCAAGCCGCGCAAGAAACCGCAAAAGGCCTGATGCGCCATCCAGGATATTGAGCCTTCAGGGCCGCGCCGGCTCAGTCGCATGTGAAGTATTCACAACAGATTGAATACACAGCATTTTCTGGCATTCTGACAATCCGTGAATTGCAAGGTTCTGACAGATTTTCTGTCAGAACCTTGCAATTTACTTGGGGCCAAAAATGATGTCCTGCTGACGCCGGGCCGCCCCAAGTCAGCAGGACGCCTTGTTTTTCCTGAAGAAAAGTATTTCCAGCCTGCCAGGCAGGCTGGAAAACTTTTCTTCACGTCCGACGGCTCAGCCCCGCGCGGCCTTGGCGGCCTTCCACATCTCGTCCAGTTCATCGCCGGAAAGGTCCTCCAGCCGCACCCCCCTGTCTGCCGCCATGGCCTCGACAAGCGCAAAACGCAAGGCGAACTTGCGGTTGGCCCGCCTGAGGGCCTTTTCCGGGTCGAGCTTCAGATGCCGCGCCAGGTTGACGAGCGTAAAGAGCACATCGCCCAGCTCATCCTCGGCCCTGTCATGGCTGCCCGAAGCCATGGCCTCCTTCAGTTCGCGAGCCTCTTCGCAGACCTTGTCCACCACCCCTTCGGCGTCCGGCCAGTCAAACCCCACCCTGGCGGCCGCCTTTTGCAGCTTTTCCGCCCGCGTCAGGGCGGGCAGCGCCAGCGGCACATCAGCGAGCCCGGATGCGGCCGATTTTCCCTTGGCCTTCCGTTCCGCCGCCTTGGCCCTCTCCCAGAATCCCTCTTTCACCTGGCCGCGCTCATGCGCCGCGCCAAAGACATGCGGATGACGGAAAATCATCTTGCCGGTGATGGCCGCGACCACGGCGGCAAAATCAAAGGCCCCCGCTTCCTCGGCCATGCGGGCGTGAAAGACCACCTGCAAAAGCAGATCGCCCAGCTCCTCGCGCAAGTTATCCATGTCCTTGTTGGCAATGGCTTCGGAAACCTCGTAGGCCTCCTCGATGGTATAGGGCGCTATGCTCTCGAAGGTCTGCTGGCGGTCCCAGGGGCAACCGTTTTCAGGATCGCGCAGCCGCGCCATGATGGCCAGCAGGGTCGCGATATCCCCGCGCGGCATTTTTTCGGGCTCGTTTGTCAAGAATCAAGGCCTCCGGCAGGGTGCGCATGCGAAAAGGAAAATCTCCCGCCCCAGGCGGGACGGATGGAAGGTGACAGAAAAACCGCGCCGGAGCAACCGCGCCACCGCTGAGTGACATGAGGGGAGAAGGAACATGCGCTGTTTCATCAAGGCCATGCGCGATTACGCCAATTTCGAATCGCGTTCCGGCCGGCGCGAATACTGGCTGTTCATCCTGTTCTGGGCCTTGATTGGCGCCGCCTCCATATGGATCGACCGGGCCACCAACAGCTACAATTTCCGCACCGGCATCGCGGTGTTCGAATCCTTCTGGGTCTTCGGCTTTGTCCTGCCCTGGCTGGCCGCCACAGTGCGCAGGCTCCATGATGCGGGTTTCTCCGGCTGGTGGGCGGCGCTGCCTTTGCTCACCTGGCTGTATGTCTATATCGCCGCCATGCCGCGCGCCTGGCCCCATGTCAGCGCCTGGTGGCCCCTGGCCGCCGCCGGACTGGGGTTCACCATGGCGCTGCTCGCCTGGCCGGGTGCAAAGGGCGAGAACCGCTATGGAAAACCGGAACAGGCCTGGTGCTGAAATTGATTCAGATCATCAAGACACCGGCCCATCTCGTTGCCATCCAGGGTCTGGTCTCAATAAAGGCGTGGATGCCAGCGGCAAATGCGCAAAATATCAGTGGTCTTGTCTTGCCCGCCAATAGTGGCGCTATTGGCGGGCAAGACAAGGCCGCTGAGATGCAGCGCATTTGTCGCCCGAAGGGGATGGCGGCCAGCAACAGGAGAGAAGCGCTCACGTTTGTAATTGCACATTTTTTCATGGGCTCCTGTTGCTGGCCGCCAGACTGGCGCCACGTTTTTGTTGAGTCCAGACCCTAAGGAAAAACCCCTAGGCGCACCGGGCATTCCCCCGATTTTTCCCCGGCCTTGGTCCCGCTAGTCTTCCCGGTGGAGTGAACCACCATCAGGGGAAGACTTGTCATGGACACATCGAGACGCGCATTCCTCACCGGCGCCGGCGCGCTCACCTGCGGCGCGGCGGCCGCTTCCGTGGGCGCAAAAGCCGCCAAGGCCGGGCCGCAACGGCATGGCGGCGATCCGTCGAAGCGCTATGCCATGGTCATCGATTTGCGCCGCTGCATCGGCTGTCAGGCCTGCACCATTGCCTGCTCGACGGAAAACCGCATTCCCATCGGCGAGTTCCGCACCATCGTCTCCCAATATGACGTGCGTGACGCGAACGATCCTGATGGCGCCGTCTACAGCTTCACCCTGCCGCGCCTGTGCAATCACTGCGACAACCCGCCCTGCGTGCCCGTCTGTCCGGTGCAGGCCACCTTCCAGCGGGAGGATGGCCGCGTGCTCATCGACGAGGAGGTCTGCGTCGGCTGTGGCTATTGCGTCCAGGCCTGCCCCTATGATGCGCGCTTCATCAACCCTGTGACCAATACCGCCGACAAGTGCACCTTCTGCGTCCAGCGTGTCGATGCCGGTTTGCTGCCCGCCTGCGTGGAGACCTGCACCGGCGGAGCGCGCATGTTCGGCGATGTCAAGGATCCGGAAAGCCATGTCAGCCGGGTGCTGGCCGAAGCCGGGGACGAGGTCAAGGTGCTGCGCCCGGAGATGAAGACCGCGCCCCATGTCTACTACATCGGCCTGGACACCCGCTTCCAGGGCAAGGTGGATGGCGCGCCCGCCATGTGGACGAAGATCCGTGAAAGCCAGGAGGCCTGACCATGCCCGCCATCATCGAAACCGTCAACATCACCCATGAGGCCGCCTGGCTGCCCTGGGCGGTATTCTATTTCTTCTTTGCCGCTCTGGCCTTCTCCGCCGCCATCATCTCCACCGCATGGACGCTCCTGCGCCGTCCCGGATGGAAGCGCGCCGCGCGCATGGCCCTGCTGGTTTTGCTCTCCAGCGCCATTGTCGCGCCCGTGGCCCTTCTGGCCGATCTGCACCAGCCGGGGCGCTTCTGGCATTTCTACACCCACTTCACCCCCTGGAGCTGGATGAGCTGGGGGGCGCTCTTTTTGCCGCTCTTTGTCGCCCTGGCCATCGTCTACAGCTGGCTGGCCCTCACCCAGCCCAAAGATGGCCGTCTCGCCTGGGCCATCCGGCCGCTGGCCATGGCAACCTTGGCCTTCGCCCTGCTGGTGGCGCTCTATACCGGCATGGAGGTCATGGTCGTCAAGGCCCGCCCCATCTGGAACACGGCCCTTCTGCCCTGGGCCTATCTGTTCACCGGCCTGATGGGCGCAGCCGGTCTGGCGCTTGTCGTGGATGCCTTCATTCCCGGTGATCATGCCACGGCGGAGCGCAAGCTGAGCAAGGTCATGGGCTATGCCGCCTTGCTCTCTTTGCTGACCTTGGGCCTGTGGCTGGCCGAGGGCCTCACCGGCATTTCGGATGCCGCGGCGCGCACCATCGCGGCCATTTCCGGCTCCGCCTATTGGCGCATGATCGGCCTGGCGCTGGCTCTGTCCCTTGCCGTGCCCATCCTGGGGTTTTTCATCCGCGGCCTGCCTTTGGCGGTTCTGGGGCTGATCGCCGTGGCCGCCATGTGGGCCTTCCGCTGGGTGGTCTTCATGGATGGCCAGATGATCCCCAAGACCGGCGCCGGGCTCTATGCCTATCGTCTGCCCATGGGCGCGGACGGCCTGCTCGGCATCATTGGCATCATCGGCCTGTGGCTGGCCGTCATCATCATCGTGACCACCATCACCGGCCCCGCGCCGCGGCAGGGCGCGGCCCAGCCGGCCGAATGAGCCGGAAGAATGGTTCAGACAGATTGATTGCAAGGATTTGACACCATGAGCACCAGACGCAACCTCCTGAAAGGCGCCGCCGCCCTCGGTGGGCTGGCCGCCTTCGCCGCCGGATATGCCGAAACCGCCGCCCGCGCCGTCAAGGGCCTGACCAGCGGCACCGATGGCCAAAGGCCGCGCGACCGCATCGCCGGAAATGCCTTTCCCCCCGAATACACCGTCGATCCGGAAAGCGGCGAGCTGCGCATCAATCCCGCTCAGCAGATCGCCTTCACCATGTGCCAGGGCTGCAACACCATGTGCGGCCTGCGCATCCGCTACGACAGGAAGAGCGGCGAAATCCTGCGCGTCACCGGCAATCCCTATCATCCCCTCTCGGCGGATGCCCAATTGCCCTACAAGACCCCCGTCAGGGATGCCCTCCTGGCCCTCTCGGGCAAGGACGATGCGGGCCTGGCGCAGCGCTCCACCGCCTGCGGACGCGGCAATGCCATGCTCTCGCAGATAGCCAGCCCCTTCCGCGTCCTCACCTGCCTGAAACGGGTCGGCCCGCGCGGCTCCGGCAAGTGGAAGAGCATCAGTTTCGAAAAGCTGGTGGAGGAGGTCTGCGAAGGCGGCGATCTCTTCGGCGAGGGGCATGTGGAGGGTCTGCGCGCCATTCGCGATCTGAAGACCCCGCTCGATCCGCAAAATCCCGAATATGGCCCCAAGGCCAACCAGCTCGCCGTGATCCACGCCACCGGCGATGGCCGCAATCCCTTCATCAAGCGCTTCGCCTTCAACTGCTTCGGCACCCGCAATTATGGCCACCACGGCTCCTATTGCGGCTTTGCCATGCGCGGCGGCTCCGGCGCCGTCATGGGCGATTTCAGGAAGTTCGCCCACGGCAAGCCGGATTTCGAGTTCTGCGAGTTCGCCATTTTTCTCGGCTCGGCGCCGGGCAACGCCGGCAAGCCCTTCAAGCGCCAGGGCCGCATGGTCGCCGAGGCCAGAACCGATGGCAAGATGCGCTACGTGGTCGTCGATCCGGTCATGACCAATGCCGCAAGCCATGCCGCCCGCGACCGCGATTCGTGGATCGCCATCAAGCCGGGAACGGATGCCGCCCTGGCCATGGGCATGATCCGCTGGATCGTCGACAACCACAAATATGACGCGGCCTTCCTCGCAGCCCCCGGCCCCAAAGCCGCCGGGGCCATCGGCGAACAGACCTGGACCAACGCCACCCACCTGGTCAACGTCGAAACCGGCCGCTTCCTGCGCGGCAAGGACATGGGCTGGGCCGAAAACGCCGAAGATCCGCAAAAGGCCAAGAAGCTCGCCAAGGCCCCCGTGGTCATGACCGAAAATGGCGAACTGGCCCATTTCGCCAAGGCGGACAAGGGCAGGCTGTTCTATTCGGGCAAGGTGCAGACCCCTTCCGGCGAGGTGCAGGTCAAGACCGCCATGCAGATGCTGGCCGAATCCGCCAGGCGCTTCACCATTGCGGAATATGCCGAAAAGTGCGGCCTGGAGCCTGCCGTCATCGTCAATCTGGCCCGCGAGTTCACCTCCCATGGCAAAAAGGCCGCCATCAACATCCATGGCGGCGCCATGAGCGCCAATGGCTTCTACACCGCCTGGGCGGTGCTCATGCTCAATGCCCTGATCGGCAACTGGAACTGGAAGGGCGGCGTCAGCCCCTCCGGCGGCGGATTTCCCACCTTCGGCAAGGGTCCACGCTACAATCTCAAGAAGTTCCCCGGCATGGTCAAGCCCAAGGGCGTCTTCCTGTCCCGCTCGCGCTTTCCCTATCACAAGACATCCGAGTTCAAGCGCCGCAAGGCGGCCGGCAAGAGCCCTTATCCCACAAGGGCCCCCTGGCATCCCTTCTCGCCGCCCATCCTGACCGAATACCTGACCAGCCATTTCGATGGCTATCCCTACAAGCTCAAGGCCCTGATCAGCTTCATGGCCAATCCGCTCTATGGCCAGGCCGGGCTGGCCGCCTCCATCGGCGAAAAGATGAAGGATCCGAAGCAGTTGCCGCTCTTTGTCGCCATAGACGGCTTCATCAACGAAACCTCCGCCCTGGCCGACTACATCGTGCCCGACAGCGTCATGTATGAAGCCTGGGGCTGGGCCAAGCCGTGGAACGGCACCGTCACAAGGACATCGACCGCCCGCTGGCCGGTGACCGAGCCTAAGCAGGTCAGCGCCAAAAGCGGCGACAAGGTCACCATGGAGCTGTTTTTCATCGCCGTCGGCAAGCGCCTCGGTCTGCCCGGCTTCGGCGATGCGGTCATCAAGGGCGCCGATGGCGCCATGTATCCGCTCAACCGCCCGGAGGACTGGTATCTGCGCGCCGCCGCCAACTGCGCCTTTGCCGGCAAGCCGGTGCCCGATGCCTCCGATGAGGAGATCGGGCTGACCGGCGTCTCCCGCATCATGGGCGAGATCGAAAAGACCGTGAAGCCAGAAGAGGCGCGCAAGGTGGCCTTCCTCTACACCCGTGGCGGGCGCATGGAGGATTATGCCAAGGCCTACAGGGGCGATCAGCTCACCCATGCCTACAAAAAGCCCTTGCGGATCTACAACCAGAAGGTCGGCACATCCGTCAACACCATGACCGGCAAGCGCTTCTCAGGCGTGCCCGCCTGGCATGAACAGCAGTTCGCCGATGAAACGCCGCTGCGCAAGGTCTGGACGAAGGAGCAATGGCCCCTGGATCTGGTCTCCTTCAAGTCGAACCTGCAATCGAGCTATTCCATCGCCTCGCCGCGCCTGCGCCAGATCGTGCCGCAAAACACCATCTCCATCCACCCCGAAGATGCCGCAAAGGCCGGCGTGAAGTCCGGCGATAAGGTGCGCATCATCACCCCCGGCGGCACGGCCGAAGGCCTGGCCCTGGTGCGCGAGGGCATCCGCCAGGGCGCGGTGGGCATCCCCCATGGCTATGGCCACTGGGAGCTGGGCGCGCGCCCCCACCAGATCGACGGCAGGATGCAGCCTTCCGTTCCCGGTCTCGATGCCGGCGTCAACCTCAATCTCCTGGGGCTGCCCGATGTCCGCCGCGGCGGCCATGCCACCTTGCTGGACTGGGCCCTGGGCTCGGCGGCCCGCACCGCCCTGCCATGCCGCATCGAGAAGGTGTGAGAATAATTTCCGGGGCAGGGCATCCTGCCCCGGATCAGGCCAGATGCAAGCAGAGACGAAGAGATTTGATCTGCATCATTGCAAGGCCCTTTCCGCGGCGCGATAGTGTCCCATGGAGACGGGGGCGCATTTTTCAACTGGAGGCTTTGAAATGCGCAAATGGTTTTTCTCCCTCGCCGCTGCGGCCCTGGTCATGGCGGCCCCGGCATGGGCGGACATTTTTCCGGGCTCGTCCAGCAGATATCTGGGCAATGGCGAGCTCTCCGCGCTCTCCTGTCAGGATCTGTGGGTGGCGCGCAACGAGATTTACGCCCGCAACGGCTATTGCTTCAAGACCCGCCGGGCGCGCAACTATTTCGGCAATGCCGGGTGCTACACGTCCAATCCGCCGCTGAATCGCATCGAGCGGGCCAATATCGCCCGCATCAAGAGGTGGGAGCGCCGCTGTGGCGCCGCAGCCCCCGCGCCCGGTGGCGGCGGCATGGGCGGGCTGATGAACCTCAGCTGTCAGCGCCTGTGGGTCATGCGCAACCAGATCTACAAGAACAACGGCTATTGCTTCAAGACGCGCCGGGCGCGCAACTATTTTGGCAATGCCGGATGTTATACCTCCAATCCGCGTCTGAGCCGCTGGGAGCGCAACCGGGTCAACGCCATCCGCCGCGCCGAGCGCGCCAAGGGGTGCCGTTGAGCGCCAACCGGCGCCCTTGATGCCCTGAATGAACAAATATCTCGCGCCCCGCCATGCAAAGGCGGGGCGCGAGGGCGTCGACCCATAAAGCGGGATGGCCATTGCAGGATTCAGGAAAAATATCAGCTTTCTTTTGTCTGCAGGCAATACCTTGAAGGTTTTGTCAAGGGCGAAAGGGCGCTGGTATGCAGCATGGACCGTGCAATAGCCGTGCAAATTCATGGGCCCTGACCGTAAGGTCATGAAATCAAACTGGCCAGACGGCAAAAGTCCTCCACGCTGAGCTCCTCTGCGCGTTTCGTCTCGGCAATTCCGGCCTCGTGCAGCAAGGTGGCGCTCTTGCCAGTCAGCGTCTTGAGGGATTGACGCAGCATTTTGCGCCGCTGGTTGAAGGCCGCCGCGGTGACCCTTTGCAAGGCTTCTGCGCCGCATGCATCAGGCGCGGCGGATGGGATGATGCGCACCACCGTCGAGGTCACCTTGGGCGGCGGCACGAAGGCCGTGGGGGGGATGCCGAACAGCAATTCGACCCTGGAGCGCCATTGCGCCAGAATGCTCAGCCGCCCATAGGCCTTGCTGCGCGGCGCAGCGGCCAGGCGCTCAGCCACTTCCTTTTGGAACATCAAGGTCAGCGATTCCCACCACGGCGGCCAGGGATCGGCCAGCAGCCATCCGGTCAGCAGGGGTGTTGCAATGTTGTAGGGCAGATTGGCCACGATCTTGACGGGCTGGCCGGCCTGATTGGCCAATGCGGAAAAATCCTGTTTCAGGGCATCGCCGGAGATGACCTCCAGTCTGCCCGGCCAGCGCCGCGCGATCTCCTCCAGGGCGGGCAGGGCGCGCGCGTCGCGCTCGATGGCGACGACTTTCCTTGCGCCTTCCAGCAGCAGGGCGCGGGTCAGCCCGCCGGGGCCCGGGCCCACCTCGATCACCGTTCGCCCCTCCAGGGGCCCGGCGGCACGGGCGATCTTGCGCGTCAGGTTCAGATCGAGCAGGAAGTTCTGGCCCAGCGCCTTTCTGGCCCGCAGGCCATGGGCGGCGATGACTTCGCGCAAGGGCGGCAGGCCATCATCGCTCATGACGTCACCTGCCGCGCCATGCGCGCGGCCAGCTCCAGTGCGGCCAGCAGCGAATCGGGTCGCGCCTTGCCGGTTCCGGCCAGGTCGAGCGCGGTGCCGTGATCGGGTGAGGTGCGCACGAAGGGCAACCCCAGGGTGACATTGACTCCGCCATGGAAATCCAGCGTCTTGACCGCGATCAGCGCCTGGTCGTGATACATGCACAGGGCGGCGTCATAGGCGGCGCGCGCCTGATCGTGAAACATGGTGTCGGCGGGCAGCGGGCCGAAGGCATTTATGCCCATCTTGCGCAAGGTGGCTATGGCCGGGGCGATGATTTCAGCCTCTTCCGTTCCCATCCGCCCGCCCTCTCCGGCGTGGGGATTGAGCCCGGCCACCGCGATGCGCGGCGCAAGAATGCCGAAAAATCGCGTCAGATCGCGCGCCACGATGCGCCCCTGCCTGACGATGGTCTCTTGCGTCAGCTGCCTTGGCACCTCCCTGATGGCGATGTGCACGGTAATGGGGATGGTGCGCAAATCCTTCGCCGTCAGCATCATCACCGGCTCTGCCGCAAGCCCGGCATTGCGCGCCAGGGAGGCGAGAAAATCCGTGTGCCCCTCGAAACCGAAGCTGGCCGCATAGAGGCTCTCCTTTTGCAAGGGCAGGGTGACCAGGCCGCAGGCCTGCCCCGCCAGGGTCAATTCCACGCCCTTGCGTATGGCGGCGATCACCGCAGGCGCGTTTTTCCTGCTTGCCGTGCCGGGTTCATCGGCAATGCCCGCCGCCTCCGGCAGGGGCAGCACGGGCAGGGCATCGCGGAATGTTTGCGCAGCCTCGCCCGGGGAATTGATCACCCGGCAGGGAGCCTCGATGCCGGCCCGCCGCAAGCGCGCCGCGAGCAGATCCGCATCGCCGATGAGAAAGAAAGGCTGGTTTCGCCCCTTGCGGGCGCGCCAGGCCATCCCGGCGGTTTCCAGCCCGATGCCGCCCGGCTCGCCCATGGTCAGGGCCAGGGGGCGGGCGGGATCTGCCTGTGCGCTCATGCAGTGCCTCTCGATAGCTTTAGCCGTCCGTCAGCGGATGGCGGCGCTTTTGTCCTTGTATTCGATATAGGCCTTCTTGCGCAGCTCCTTCATCACCCGCTCGATTTCCCGCCCCATGGCCTCGGAGCGCACCATGGCGGCGATCTGCTCGCGCTTGGGCCGCGGCGGCACGATCTTGCGCGATCCGCAATAGGCGATGAGCTGCACCCCGGCGCGCGAGCGGATCGGCCCGATCATGCGCTTCGTTCCAGCCAGGCGGATGGCCTTGCGCAACGGCCCCGGCAGGCGCTTCGGGTCGGCTTGCAGGGGCTTGGAAATCCGCACGTTGAAAATCCCCGACGTGGCGGCGCGCAACCGCTTGCAGCCCTTGTAGCGTTTCATGATCTGCCGGGCCTCAACCATGCGCGCATAGAGCAGCTGCTGGCGCATGGCCGGGGCGACGTTCTCCACCGGCAAAGTCACCTGGCGCAGATTGTAGATGGTGATGGGCCGCAAGCGCGGATCGGAGATGATCTTGCGGTATTTGCGCTCCACTTCCTTCTCGTCCACCTTGACCGAGAGCTTCTTGCCCATGCGCCGGGCCATGATGCGAAACAGGATGGTGGAGCGGATATAGTCCTTCATGGTGCGCAGCCGCACGCCGCGCTTGCGCAAGGTGGCCTTCATCTTGGCCATGCCGCCCATGTTCCTGGCCATGGCGCGCAAGGTCTTGTCCA
>JALSNA010000144.1 GCA_026987255.1 Hyphomicrobiales bacterium
CGTGTGGAAGCAGTAGCCAAAGCGCGACAGCAGCACGTTGGCGGTGCGGTCATTGGCATAGACCGGCACATGGCGGCGGTTCATGTTGAAATAGACCGCCCGCAGATCGTCGATGCCATGGATATGATCGGCATGCTCGTGGGTATAGAGCACCCCGTCCAGCGTGCCCACACCCGCCGCCAGCAATTGTTCGCGCATGTCCGGCGAGGTATCGATCAGCACCCGTGTCTCGCAGCCCTGGGCCTCGCGGCGCACCATGAGCGAGCAGCGCAGGCGGCGGTTCCTCGGCTCATCGGGGTCGCACGCGCCCCATTCGTTGCCGATGCGCGGCACCCCGCCGGAGGAGGCACAGCCCAGTATGGTGAAGCGCAGCCTCGCCATCAGGCCGCCTTTCGCGGATCGGGCACGCGGGCGAACAGGCGCAGGAAATTGTCCGTGGTGATGCGCGCCATCTCGTCCCTTTCCAGCCCCTTGATATCGGCCAGTTTTTGCAAGGTCAGGGCCGTATAGGCCGGCTCGCAGGGCTTGCCGCGATGCGGCACCGGCGCAAGGAAGGGCGAATCGGTTTCCACCAGCAGCCGCTCCAGCGGCACCGCGGCGGCCGCGGCGCGCACCTCATCGGATTTCTTGAAGGTCAGAATGCCGGAAAAGGACACATACCCTCCCAGCTCCACCGCCAGCTCCGCCAGCCAGGGAGCGGAGGAAAAGCAATGCATGACGAAGGAAAATGCCCCCTTTTGCATCTCCTCCCTGAGGATTTCCGCCGTATCCTCCTCCGCCGCGCGGGTGTGGATGACCAAAGGCAGGCCGCTTTTGCGCGCCGCAGCGATGTGGCGGCGGAAAACCTCCCTTTGCACCGCCCGCTCCGAGCGGTCGTAGAAATAATCCAGCCCCGCCTCGCCGATGCCGGCCACCTTGGGGTGCGCCGCCAGCTCCAGCAGCCTTTCGCAGCTCACCTGATCCCTTTCCGCCTCGGCATGGTGCGGATGGGTGCCCACGGTGGCGTAAACATTGGCGTGCGCTTGCGCCACCGCCAGGGTGCGCGGGAAGGTCTCAAGCTGCGTGCCGATGGTCACCATGAGCCCCACCCCGGCCTGCCCGGCGCGCGCGATGACCGCATCGAGCTCCTTGTTGAGCGGCCCGCGATCCAGATGGCAATGGGAATCGACGATCAGGGCGCTCATCGGCTCTCCTCTTTCTCCACGTAGCGCGGGAACACCGGTTTGGGCTTGTCTATTCCGCGCCCGGGAGGCAGACGTCCGGCCTCTCCCAGGGCGGCGAAATCGCGCCCGGTATCCCCTGCCCCCACCAGATCGAGCAGTTTCGCCCCCGATTCGGGCATGTAGGGCTGCACCAGGATGCCGAACTGGCGGATGCATTCGGCGGTGACATAGAGCACCGTTCTCATGCGCTCAGGGTCGGTTTTCTTCAGCGCCCAGGGCTCCTGGGCGGCGAAATAGCGGTTGGCCGCCGCCACCTCGCGGAAGATGGCCTCCAGCGCCTTGTGCAGGGCCTGGACATCATGGTGCGGGCGGATTTCCGCCAAAAGGCCATCAACGCCGGCCAGCATGGCCCTGTCCGCATCGCTGAAAGGTCCCGGTTGCGGAATGGCTCCCTCGCAATTCTTGACGATCATCGACAAGGAGCGCTGCGCCAGGTTGCCCAGGTCGTTGGCCAGATCGGCATTGATGCGGCCCACGATGGCCGCGTGCGAATAGTTGCCGTCCTTGCCGAAGGGCACCTCGCGCAGGAAGAAATAGCGCACCTGGTCCACGCCATATTCGCCGATGAGATCGAAGGGGCTGACCACGTTGCCGATGGACTTCGACATCTTCTCGCCGCGGTTGAACAAAAAGCCGTGCCCATAGACCCGCCTGGGCAGCTCCACCCCGGCCGACATCAGAAAGGCCGGCCAGTAGACGGCATGAAAGCGGATGATGTCCTTGCCGATCACATGCACATCGGCCGGCCAGTATTTCATCCGTGGCGCATCCTCGTCCGGAAAGCCGCAGGCCGACAGATAGTTGGTCAGGGCATCGACCCAGACATACATGACATGGCCCGGCGCATCGGGCACCGGCACCCCCCAGTCGAAGGTGGTGCGCGACACCGACAGATCCTGCAGGCCCGACTTGACGAAGGAGATCACCTCGTTGCGCCGCTCCGGCGGGCCGATGAACTCAGGCTGGGCCTCGTAAAGGGCCAGCAGCCTGTCCTGATAGGCCGACAGGCGGAAGAAATAGCTCTCCTCCTCCATCCACTCCACTTCGGTGCCGGTGGGGGCGTATTTCACCCCGTCCTTTTCGGTCAGCTCGTCCTCGCCGTAATAGGCCTCGTCGCGCACCGAATACCAGCCCGCATACTTGCCCAGATAGATGTCGCCATTGGCCGCCATGCGCCGCCACAGCTCGCGCACCGACCTCTTGTGGCGCTCATCGGTGGTGCGGATGAAATCATCGTTGGAGCAGTTCAGCGCCTTGACCATATTCTGGAACAGCGGCGTCATCTCGTTGACGAATTCGGCCGCCGTCTTGCCCTGTTTTTCCGCCGTCTGGACGATCTTCTGGCCGTGTTCGTCCACCCCGGTGAGAAAGAAGGTGTCAAACCCGTCCAGCCGCTTGAAGCGCGCCAGCGCGTCGGTGGCCAGGGCCTCGTAGGCATGGCCGATGTGCGGCGCGCCATTGGGGTAGGAAATGGCCGTGGTGATGTAGAAAGTGCCCTTGCTCATGGCGGCATGCTCCAGTTACAGGCGTTCGCGGGTTGCCCCGTTTTGGCCCGTGCGGCCGGGCTTTTCAAGACCTATTGTCGTGTGTTGGAGCAAGGAAGAGCGCCGGGGGGCGCAAGCTGTCCGGAACATGACAGATGGACAGGGACATCAAGTCAGCACCCCGGCCCTGGCGAAAAGGGCGCTCAGGGCCTGGCGTCTGTCCAGGTTGAGGGCCTCAAGGCGCGCCAGCATTTGCGCCGCATCGGCAGAAAGCTGCGCCCAGCGGTGGGCCTCCCGTGCCTGCCCATGAGCGGCGGCCAGACGCGCCTTGTCCTGCATCCATTCGCGCAACAGTTGCGTGAAAAGACGGAAATCATCGGCGTTGCGCGCCCCTGCCAGATTGCCGGCCAGGGTCAGCGCCAGGGCCGGATCCCTTGCGCCCGGCTCTTGCGCCACCTCCAGAAAGCGGCTGAAGAGCTCCGCTGCCCTGGAACTGGCAAGCTGCACCGCCCGCCCCGGAGAGCCGCGCGACAAGGGCGCGGCCCTGGCTATGTCCCGGGCATCCAGTTGCGGCATGACCACGGCCAGGGCCTCGCGCACCTGCTCTTCGCTCAGCGGACGGATGGGCAGATGCAGGCAGCGCGAGCGGATGGTGGGCAACAACCGGCCCGGCGCATGGGAAACCATGAGGAACAGGCAGTTGGCCGGCGGCTCTTCGAGGATTTTCAAGATGGCATTGGCGGCCTGGGGATTCATGTCGTCGGCGGCATCGGCAATGACGATGCGCCAGCCGCCCTCGGCTGCCGTCATGGAGAGGAAATGCGAAATCTTGCGCGCATCATCCACCAGGATGTTGGCGCGCAGCTTTTTCGTCCTGGGATCGATGCCGCGCTCCAAGGTGGCCAGATCGGGATGTGCTCCGGCGGCCAGCATGTGAAAGACCGGATGGCTTTCGTCCACGTGCAGGCTTTCCGCCTGTTGCGGGATGGCCGCGCCGTGGGCCAGCAGGAAGCGGGCGAAGCGATAGGCCAAGGTGGCCTTGCCGATGCCGCGCGGGCCCGACAACAGCCAGGCATGATGCATGCGCCCCGAGCGGGCCGCCTCCAGCATGCGCGCCTCGGCCCGCAAATGGCCGATCAGGTGCGCATTGGCCGCCGGATGGGGAGCACCGGGGCTCTCCTGCGCGTCCTTGCTCCTGGCGCTCATGGCCTGCGTCCTTTCAGCAGGGGCTGGACGAGAGCACGCACGCGGCCGGCCACCTCTCCGATGGAGCCTGTGGCATCCACCAGTTTGCATCTTTGCGGATCTTCGTGCGCGATGCGCTGCCAG
>JALSNA010000145.1 GCA_026987255.1 Hyphomicrobiales bacterium
CTCATCTGGCCACATCTGGAAAGCGGCCGCATCCGCCCGGTGATCGATTCCACCTTCCCCCTCACCGCCGCCGCCAAAGCGCACGAAAAGCTCCAATCCCCCCACATGGGCAAGATCGTCCTCACCATGAACCATGGCTGAAAGATTGCCGCGCCACCAATCAGCCAAGCGCCTTGAGCCGGTCCAGGGCGGCGTGGAGTTTTTCCATCCTGGCCTTGAGCTCTTCCAGGCGCTGGCGGTTTTCCTCCACCACCTGCTGCGGCGCGCGGGAGAGGAACTTTTCGTTGGCCAGCCGCGCTTCGATGCCCCTGGCGTCCTTTTCGGCCCTGGCGATCTCCTTTTCCAGCCGCGCCGTTTCCGCCGCAAGGTCGATCACCCCTTCCATGGGCAGGGCGATGATGGCCTCGCCGTGGACGATCTGCGCCGCCTTGGCCGGCGCGGCATCGGCCAGCTCGATGTCCGACAGGCGCGCCAGGCGGATGATTTCCGTCTTCCACTCGGCCAGGCGGCGGCGGCTTTCGGCGCCGGCCCCGGCCAGCACCGCCGGGATCTTCATCCCCGCCGGGACGTTCATTTCCGCCCGCGTGGAGCGGATGGCCGAAATGGCCCCGATGACCCATTGCAGATCCCGAGCCGCCTCCTCATCCACCAGCCCCTCGCCCGAGGGCCAGGCGGAAAGCATGAGCAGGCCCTCGCCGCCGGTGCGCTGCCACAGCTCCTCGGTGATGAAGGGCATGAAGGGATGGAGCAGCTTGAGGATGGTATCGAGCGCCCAGCGGGCGCTGGCGCGGGTCTCCTCGCGCGCCGCCGCATCGCCCTCGCGCAGCACCGGCTTGATGAGCTCCAGATACCAGTCGCAATAGACATTCCAGGTGAACTGGTAGATGGCCGCCGCCGCCTCGTTGAACTTGTAGGCCTCGATGCCCTCGGTGACGGCGCGGGTGGCGCGGAGCGCCTCCCCGGCGATCCAGCGGTTGAGCGGCTCGCGGCAGGCGGCCGGATCGAAATCCGGGTTGCGGCCCACCTCGTTCATCTCTAAAAAGCGCGCCGCGTTCCACAGCTTGGTGCCGAAATTGCGGTATCCCGCCACCCGGGATTCGGCCAGCTTGATGTCGCGCCCCATGACCGCCATGGCCGCCAGGGTAAAGCGCAGGGCATCGGCCCCATACCTGTCCACCAGCTCCAGCGGGTCGATGACATTGCCCTTGGACTTCGACATCTTGGCCCCGTGCTCGTCGCGCACCAGGGCGTGGATATAGACATCATGGAAGGGAATGTCCTTCATGAAGTGCAGGCCCATCATCATCATCCGCGCCACCCAGAAGAAGATGATGTCGAAGCCGGTGACCAGCACCGAAGTGGGATAATAGCGCTTCAGCTCCGGCGTCTCGTCCGGCCAGCCCAGGGTGGAAAAGGGCCACAGGGCGGAGGAGAACCAGGTGTCGAGAACATCTTCCTCGCGCCAGATAGGGAATCCTCTATCAGTCAGATGACATTTTTTATTGGCAATTTCTGCTTGGGCTTCTGAGAAGTTAGATACTATGAAAACATCATGACCATAATATTTCCTTGCTTCTTCAATAACCTCTTGTTCGGTTTCAGCAACAAATATTTTTCTCTTGAGAGGGAAAACCTTATCTTCCTCTCTGTCCACACCAACGCCATACCAGGCCGGGATCTGATGGCCCCACCACAGCTGCCGCGAGATGCACCATGGCTGGATGTTCTCCAGCCAGTCGAAATAGGTCTTCTTCCAGTTGTCGGGAATGAAGCGCGTATCGCCCTTGCGCACCGCCTCCAGCGCCGGTCCGGCCAGCACCTTGGCGTTGACATACCACTGATCGGTCAGCCACGGCTCCACCGGCACACCGGAGCGGTCGCCGTAAGGCACCATGTGAACGTGATCCTCTATTTTTTCCACCAGGCCGAGGCTGTCCATGCGCGCCACGATCCTTGCGCGCGCCTCGAAGCGCTCCACGCCGTGAAGACCCAGCGTCTGCTCCAGTTCATCCGTTTTCTCAAGGCCTTGCAGGAAGTCCGCATTGTCCCTGAGCAGGAGGGTGGCATCGGCGGCCAGGATGTTGATCATCGGCAATCCATGCCGCTTGCCCACCTCGAAGTCGTCGAAGTCATGCGCCGGGGTGATCTTCACCGCGCCGGTGCCGGTTTCCGGATCGGCGTGCTCGTCTGCGACGATGGGAATCTTGCGGCCCACCAGCGGCAGGATGACCTTCTTGCCGATGATGTCCTTGTAGCGTTCATCGTCCGGGTGCACGGCCACCGCGGTGTCGCCCAGCATGGTTTCCGGCCGCGTGGTGGCCACGACGATGAAGCGCCCTTCCTCGCCCTCCACCGGATAGCGGAAATGCCACAGATAGCCCTTGGTCTCGGTAGGCACCACCTCCAGATCGGAAATGGCCGTGTGCAGCTTGGGATCCCAGTTGACCAGCCGCTTGTCCTTGTAGATCAGCCCCTCGCGGTAAAGCTCGACAAAGACCTTGCGCACGGCGCGCGAGAGCCCCTCGTCCATGGTGAAGCGCTCGCGCGACCAGTCACAGGAGGCGCCGAGGCGGCGCAGCTGGTTGATGATGGTGGAGCCCGATTCCTCCTTCCATTCCCACACCCGGCGCACGAACTCCTCGCGCCCCAGCTCCCAGCGCGACGGCTCGCCCTGAGCGGCCAGCTTGCGCTCCACCACCATCTGGGTGGCGATGCCGGCATGATCCGTTCCGGGCTGCCACAGCACGTCCTTGCCGCGCATGCGCTCAAAACGCACCATGATGTCCTGAATGGTGTTGTTCAGGGCATGGCCCATGTGCAAAGAGCCGGTGACGTTGGGCGGCGGGATGACGATGGAATAGGCCTCGGCCTCAGGGTTTCCGGAGGGCTTGAACGCCCCCCTTTTCTCCCAGTCCTCATAGATGCGCTGCTCGGCCCTGGCCGGATCGAAATGCTTCTCAAGCATGGAAATTCCGTTCGTTGCGGGGGCGCATGAGCACGCCCGGATCAGGTCTGGAAGTGTATAAACACCAGCTTGCAAGGACATGCAAGCGGCCAGCGCCGGATCGGGGCCGCAAAGGCGGCAAGCGCGGCTGCGGCTGGCGCAGCTCAGCCCTTGCCGCCGCGCGCGATGCGGGCGATTTCCTCGCGCACCAGGCGCTCCACCAGATCGGGCAGATTGGCGTCCAGCCAGTCGCGCAGCATGGGCTTGAGCATCTCGCGGGTGAGCGCCTCCATCTCCTCCGCCGAGGGCGCGCGGCCCGAAACCTCCTGCGTCAGACGGGCAAAGGCGCTGGCCGCGGCGGCCTCCGTCTGCGGCGAGATCAGGGGCGCCAGGGCCGCTTGCTGCGCCGCAGGCGCCTCCGGCTCTGCTTCGGTCATGTGCTCTGTGGCGGCGGTGAATGCATCGCTGTCCGGCCACCAGGAGCCGCCCTCGTCCTCCGCCCCCGTATCCGTATCCGCGCGGGTCTCATGCTCGAATTCGGGATCGGCAAAGGCACTCGCTGGCCTGGGCGCTGGCGCGCCGAGCCGCTCCATGGCCTCGTCCACCTCCATCTGACCGCCCATGACACCGCTGATGATGCGCCGGTGACCGCTCAAGGTATGGGAATCGGTCAAACCGGCCGGCCTCTCCTGCGTGACCGGATCGTCGCTCCATGCCTCGTCCTCGCCGGGCCGGGATGGGCGCAAGGGGCGCAGGAAATCCGCCGCGCCCGCATCATCATTGGCCGGAGCCAGCCTGGCCGGCGCGCCATCCTGGGGCTCGCTGGCCGTGGCGCTCTCGCGGGCCGGCGCATGCAGCCCGGCGCTCTGAAAGGCGCTTTCCTCGTGAATGGCCTGACGGATGGAGGCCAGCATGTCCTCCATGGCCCGGGTGGTTTTCGCCATGATCGTTCCTGCTCCCGAAGGCGGCGCGAATCACTTCTCATGCGCCGCTGTGCATATTGGCATGCAAATTCGCCAAAAGCGCAACAAAAGGCAATGCGCCGCAAGAGCATTGCGCACACCTTGTGCACA
>JALSNA010000146.1 GCA_026987255.1 Hyphomicrobiales bacterium
GTTGGCGGCGATCTTGGCGTTGGAATCGTAGCGCAGGGGATAGGAGCCTATGAGATAGGTCTTGGCGGCCTCCACCTCCTTTGGCGTTGGCCCCTCTTTGGCCATGCGGGCGATGACATCCTTCATCACCTTGAGGGCCTCGGCGGCCTTTTCGTTGCGGGTGCCGGCGGAGGCGAAGAAGACCCCGGCCTTTCGATAGGCGAACATGGCGGAATAGACCGAATAGGTCAGGCCGCGCTTTTCGCGCACCTCTTCGGTCAGGCGCGAGCCGAAGCCGCCACCGCCGAGGATGAAATTGGCGATATAGGCGGGGATGAAATCGGGATCGGCGCGCAGGATGCCTTCATTGCCCATGACGATCAGGGTCTGGGGAATGGGGCGGGAGATGATTTTCATCTCCGCCTTGTGGTCAAAGACCGGCTTCGGCGTTTCCGGCATGGCGGACTTTTCCGGCAAGGAGCCAAAGACATCATCGAGAACGCCGCCCAGGGTCCTGGCATCAATATCGCCGGAGACGGCTATCTGCAGGCCGGAGCGGGCAAAGAGGCGCCCGCGCAAGGCGTGCAGATCGGCGGCCGTGATGGTCTTGACATCCTCGATGGAGCCCGATGTGTCGCGGGCATAGGGGTGCGCGCCGAAGAGCAGCTTCTTGAAGGCCATGAAGGAGATGTGATCGGGGTTTTGCGTCTTCTGGCGCAGGACGGTGAGCAGCTGGCGGCGCACCCGCTCCAGCGGCTTTGGATCGAAACGCGGCCTGGTCAGGGCCAGCTTGAGCATGGCGAAGGATTGGGCGCGGTTTCTCGTCAGGGTCTTGAAGGAGCCGGAGAAAAACTCCTGTCCGGCGGAAAAGGACATGCGCATGGCCAGATCCTCCATGCGCGCCTGGTAGCTGGCCGAATCCAGCTTGCCCGCGCCCTCGTCCAGCATGGAGGAGAGGAAGGAGGCCAGGCCATGCTTGCCATCCGGATCGGCGGCGGCACCGCCCTTGAAGGAGAAATTCATCGCCAGCATGGGGATGGTGTGATCCTCCACCAGCCAGGCGGTGATGCCGCCCGGGCTCGTGACCTTCCGGATCTGAAGGGCGTGGGCGGGCAGAACGAAAATGGCCAGGGCCAGACACAGGCTGACGGCCAGGCGGGACAATCCGGACTGGGTCATTTGGCCACCTCTTCGCTTTTCCTGCCCTCTTGTCTGGCGGATGCCGCGATCTTGTCCTTGTGCTTGGGCTTTTCGCGCATCAGCCAGCCGGTCACCGAACGGCGCAGCTGCAAGACGGCGCGGGCGGCATCACGGACATCCTCCGGCGTGACCTTTTCGATGCGCTCTTCCCATTCCAGCACGTCCTTGACGGTATAGCCCGAGGCCAGGGCCTGCCCGAAGAGCCGCGCCAGGCCGTTCTGGCTGTCGCGCTCATAGGTGGCCTGGGCGGTCAGGATATTCCTGGCCCGCTCCAGGGCGGCTACGGGCAGGCCCTTGTTCAGCACTTCGCCGAGGATTTCATCCATGCGCTTTTCCAGCTTTTCCAGCGTCACGCCCGGCGCGGGCGAGGCATAGATGCCGAATTCGCCATCGTCGCGCAGATCGCCGGAATACCACGCACCGGCCCAGGTGGCGAGGTTCTCCTCCACCACCAGCTTCCTGTAGAGGACCGATGTCGCGCCATCGCCGAGCGCCTGGGCGAAGACCTCCAGGGCATGGGCCCGCGCGCCCTTGGCGGTGCGGTAGGAGGGGGCCAGATAGATGCGCTCCACCATGGGGGCGCGGATGCGCGCATCGCGCATGACGATGCGCCTTGCCGCCAGCGGCTCCGGTTCCCTGGTGCGCACATGGGCGGCCTTCGGGGCGGTATTGATCAAGACGCCATAATATTTTTCGGCCAGCTTGCGCACCTCTTGCGGCTCCACGTCTCCGGCCACCACGAGGGTGGCGTTGGCCGGGGTGTAGAAGCGGTGATAGAACTCCATGGCATCGGCCAGGCGCAGGCGGCGCACGTCATCCATCCAGCCGATGACCGGGCGGCGGTAGGGATGGGCGACATAAAGGGCGGCCTGCATCTGCTCGGCAAAAAGGGCGCGCGGCGAATTGTCGGTGCGCATGCGGCGCTCCTCCATGATCACCTGGCGCTCGGTGTCCACGTCCTTTTCGCTCAGTTGCAGGTTCTGCATGCGGTCGGCCTCCATTTCCATGACCATGGGCAGGTGCTGTTTGGCGATGCGCTGGAAATAGGCGGTGTAATCGCGGGTGGTGAAGGCGTTGTCCACGCCGCCGTGCCGCTTGATGATTTTCGAGAACTCGCCGGGCTTGATCTTCTTCGTGCCCTTGAACATCAGGTGCTCGAAATAGTGCGCCAGGCCGGACTTGCCCTGGATGGGCTCATCGGCGGAGCCTATGGAATACCACACCATGTGGGTAACCACCGGGGCGCGGTGATCGGGGATGACCACCACCTTCATGCCATTCTTGAGCTCGAACCGGGTCACGTCGAGCTTCAGCGCCCAGGCGGCAGGCATTGGGGCAAGCAGGATCAGGGCCAAAAGGGCTGTCCACAGGGCGGATGGCAGTCTGTTTCGCATGGTGTCACCTTCCATCGGCGTGGCAAGGGCCTGCCTGTCCCAGGCCGCAGGGGAGAATCACGATGCTTGTAGCATGTTCCTTCAGGAATGACGCATGACAATCATGCAAGGTGGCCCTCGGCGCGGGAAGCTCCCGTGGCGCGGGAAGCTCCCGTGGCGCGGAAAGCTTCAGTCCTTGAAGATGTTGCCCATGTTGAAGATGGTGCCATAGTTGGGATTTTTCGCCTTTTTCTCAGCCTTGATCCTCTCGGCGAGCTCGCGATTGAGCTCCACCGTCTTCTTGTGGGTGCCGTCGGGGTTGTAGACGTCGATGCCGTGCTTGATATAGATCTTGTCATAGGAGGAGATGGGCCGGCCCTGGGCGTCCACATT
Source organism: Hyphomicrobiales bacterium (assembly GCA_026987255.1). Classification (GTDB taxonomy): domain Bacteria; phylum Pseudomonadota; class Alphaproteobacteria; order Rhizobiales; family Aestuariivirgaceae; genus Thermopetrobacter. Next base: position 2,946 of record JALSNA010000146.1, read on the forward strand.
GCCCGCGGCAGGCGGCGCGGGCGTGGCGGCCATGGTGCGCGCCGGCGCGGGCGTGGCCGGGGCGGAGCCATAGGCAGGCGGGTTTGCCAAGGTGGGCGCGGGGGCCGCGGCCTGGGCCTGGCGGGCGGTCTGGGTGCCGGATGGCGGGCGCAACTGCATGTCGGGCGGCACCGTCAGCGGCGGGTTGGTGGAGACCAGGCGCTCATCGGGCGATTGCTTGCCCACGCCCAGGGTGTCCATGAAGCTGGTCTCGCTGCACCCGCCCAAAAGCGCAGAGGCCAGAAGGAGCGTGGTTGTCAGTGTAGTCCGCATGCGGTGTCCCAAAATTCAAGCCCGTCTGCCCAGGTCAGACCCTGCACCGCGATTGCGGCAAAAGCTTGGTCAGCCATTTTCGTGTTCGCGGGTGAAGGATTCATACAGCACCAGCAGAACACCGGCAACAATGGCCACGTCGGCCAAGTTGAATATGTACCAGTTGAAGCGGCCGATGTGAAACCAGAAGAAATCGGCCACCGCGCCGTGCACGATGCGGTCGGTGACATTGGCCAGGGCGCCGCCGATGATCAACCCGGCCCCGGCGGCGGGCAGGGCGCGCTTCATGCGCGCCAGCCACAGCCACAGGCCGATGGAGACGGCCAAGGTTACGGCCACCAGCAGCCAGCGGCCCATTTCGCTGTGCTGGGCGAACAGGCCGTAGGAGACGCCCCTGTTCCAGGCCAGGACGATGTCGAAAAAGCCGGTGACGGGAATGCGCCGGATGTGACGCATGTCCCAGATGTTCAGCATGGCGAACTTGAAGCCCTGATCGAGAATGAAGGCGAAGGCGGCAAAGCCCCCCCCTACCCCACTGCGCGGGCCCCAGAAGCCGAGGCGGGCAATCATGCGCCCTACCCTTCCAGTGTCCGGCCGGTGCGGGCCATCCATTCGCGCACCGCTTTGGCGTCGCGGGCGGTGATGTCCGGGAAATCCGGGTCGGCGCCCACGTCGGCGGTGATCTTCCACGAGCGGGCGCATTTTCTGCCCTCGGCCCTGGCGGGGAGGACGGCCACGCCGGGGACATCCTGC
>JALSNA010000147.1 GCA_026987255.1 Hyphomicrobiales bacterium
TGTCATCTCCCTGCCATATGCCTGGAAGAGCTGGAAAAGACACAAGGCCGATGACGATCTGAAGCGTCTGGAAGCAGAGCAGGGCCTGGGGTCCGTGAACGATGGAAATGGCCGGGCGTGACCTTGGCCATTGATCCGTGGCCCCGCAGCGCAGCTTGCTATTGCGGTTGCGGCTCCATGGCGGCGGCTGTCTTGGCCAGGCGGACGAGGTTGAGGAACTCGGCGCGATAGCCGAAGGGATCGTCTCCCCTTGCGCCGCGGGCCAGTTTCAGGACATCGTCCCAGGTCATGGCGCCGGTGTATTTGCCGCCGCGCAGCAATTGGGCATAGCTGGCCGCGGCGAGCGAGAAGCGCACATCGCGCGGGGCCCTGGCGAGGCTGGCGGTCTCATCGGCGCGGGTGACGGGGCGGGTGATGAGGCGGCTTGCGGTTTCGCCGGGCAGCTTGTAGCGGATTTTCACGAAGGCGTATTCATCCCCGTGGCCGGCCTTTTCCGTGCCGGCCGGGGCATAGCGGGAGGCATCCAGCCAGCCCTTTTGCCCCCTGGGCACGAATTCATAGATGGCGGTGACGGCATGGCCGGCGCCGATGTCGCCTGCGTCCACCTTGTCGTTGTTGAAGTCCTCGCGGTTCAGCTTGCGGGTTTCATAGCCGATCAGGCGGTATTGGGAGACGGTGGCCGGGTTGAACTCCACCTGCACCTTGACATCGGAGGCGATGGTGAAAAGGGTGCCGCCCATTTCCTCCACCAGGGCCTTGCGGGCCTCGTTGAGGGTGTCGATGTAGTGGGCGTTGCCATTGCCGTTCTGGGCCAGGGCCTGCATCAGGCGGTCGTTGTAGTTGCCATGGCCGAAGCCCAGGACGGTGAGCGTTATGCCGCTCTTGCGCTTGCGGGCGACGAAATCCTTCAATTGTTCAGGATTGCGGATGCCGACGTTGAAATCGCCATCGGTGGCCAGGATGACGCGGTTGATGCCGCCTTTCTTCATGGCCCGGGCGGCCAGGGCATAGGCCTGGCGGATGCCCTCGCCGCCGGCGGTGGAGCCGCCCGGTGCGAGGCTTTCCAGGGCGGCGAGGATTTTGGCGCGCTGCTTCACCGGGGTGGGCGGCAGGGCGGTTCCGGCGCGCCCGGCGTAGGTGACGATGCTCACCGTGTCGTCATCGCGCAGGTTGCTCAGCATGAGGCGGAAGGAGCGGATGAGCAAGGGCAGCTTGTCCGGGGCCGACATGGAGCCCGAGGTGTCGATGAGAAAGACCAGGTTGGCGGGCGGGCGTTCGGCGTTTTTTACCTCATAGCCCTTGATGCCGATGTGGAGGACTTTCGCGCCCTGCTTCCATGGGCTGGGGGCGACGGTGACGGAAGCGCGGAAGGGCGTGGCCCTGTCCTCTGGGGCGGGATAGTCATAGCTGAAATAGTTGACGATCTCCTCGGCGCGCACCGCATCGCGCGGCGGCAGATGGCCGTTCATGAGGGCGGAGCGCACGAAGGCGTAGGATGCGGTGTCGACATCGAGCGAGAAGGTGGAGACGGGGTTCCTGGCCACCTGGCGCACCGGATTGTCGTCGAAATGGGTGAAGCGGTCGCGGCCCTGTCCGGAATAGCCCGGCGCGGGCGGCAGCTCCGGCGGGGCGATGATGCCCATGGGCACGGAGGAGGGGGCGAGCATCTTGCGTTTGGCCATCGTGCGCATCCGTGGCGCAGGAGCGGCGGGCATGGCATCTTGCGCCCCGGCCATGACGCGCGGGCGTTCCTTTGTGGGCGGGATGTTCGCGCTCTGTCCGGCGTGCTGGCCGCTGGCTCCTAGCAGGCCCGGAAGGCCTTGCATGAGCTGCGGCAGGCTGATGGCGGCGATGGCGATGGCGGCGAGGGAGGCCCCGCCCATGGCAAGATGTTTCCAGTTCAGGCTTTGCGTGGTCATGGCGATCCATCCTTTCACGAATCCGGCCCCTTTCGTCCCCTGTTTCCTTGGACGCGCGGGGCTGGGCTTTTCTTGGCGGATGGCGGAACTTTTTTCCCTTTGCTCTTCAAAAGCGGCCATGGCGGCGCGGATGGCGGCGCCTTTGGCGCGCGCATCGGCGCAAGGGGCGCTCTCGTCGAGAACATGGCGCAGGCGTTTCAGTTCATCGGTCATTGCAGGAAGCCTTTCAGGCGCTTTTTCGTCTCGTGCAGCCGCCAGGAGATGGTGCCCTCGGAGACGCCGAGGATGGCGGCGGCCTCGGCGTGGCTCAGGTCATGATCAACGACGAGAAGGGCGGTCTCGCGCAAGGGCTCGTCCAGGGCATCGAGCATTTCGCGCAAGATGGCGGCGCGGCGGGCAGCTTCGGCGGCGTCACCGGCGGCAAGGCGGGCGAAATCGCCATATTCGGCACGCTTGCGCTGCTCGCGCCCCAGTTTGCGCAGGTGATCGCGGCAGGCATTGAGGGCAATGCGGTAGGCCCAGGTGGAGAACTTCGCCCGGCCATCGAAGCTGGCGATGTGGCGGGCGATCTTGACGCAGATGTCCTGGGCCAGATCCTCGGCATCGGCGCGGCCCGGCGCATGGCGCGCCGCCAGCCGCAAAAATGCGTCGTAGTGGCGCTCCAAAAGCCGCCCCAGTGCGGCGCTTTCGCCAGCCCGCGCGGCGTGTGCCAGGGCCTCATCGGTTTGCGTCATGACATCCATCACCCCCTTTGACGCGCCAGGATAGGCGATTCCTTGGCCGGGGCGAAAAAAAACCGGGAAGGAGCGTTCAGCGCGGCTTTTTTGCCCTGGATTGCGCTTTCAGCCAGTCTTCGGCGGCCGCCGGGGTCAGGGGGCGGGCGTGATAGTAGCCCTGGGCGATGTCGCAGCCGTTGATCTTCAGGAAGCTGTTCTGCTGGGGCGTTTCGATGCCCTCGGCGATGACATCCATGCCCAGGTTGTGGGCCAGGTTGATGATCGCCAGGGTGATGATGGTGTTTTCCGGATTTCTGCCGATGTCATCGACAAAGGTCTTGTCGATTTTCAGCCGCGAGATGGGGAAGCGCTTCAGGTGCGAAAAGGTGGCGTTGCCGGTGCCGAAATCATCGAGGGAGATCTGGAAACCGGCTGCGGCCAGTCTTTTCAGGTTGCGCTCGATGAGGGCTTCATCGCGGCCGATGATGGCGGTTTCGGTGATTTCCAGCTCCAGATCGGCCGGGCGGATGGCGAACATGCCCAGAGCGCTTTGCAAGGTTTCAAGGAACTTTTCGCACTTCAGCTGCAGGGGCGAGATGTTGAGCGCCATGCGGCCGGGATCGAGGCCGCGCTGTTTCATGGCCGAATACCAGCCCAGCGACTTGGACAGGACAATGCGGCCAATGTCCATGATCATGCCGCCCGTCTCGGCAATGGGGATGAACTCGGCCGGCGAGATGGGCTTGCCCTGGTGTGTCCAGCGGGCCAGAACCTCGAAGCCGTCATGGCTATTGTCCGCCAAATTGACCTGTGGTTGCAGGTTGATGTCAATGGCCTGGGCGGCGATGACCTCGCGCAGGCCCCTGATGATGGCATGACGGCGTTCACGGCGCTGTTGCAGCTCCTCGTCGAAGTCGCGCCAGGTGTTGCGGCCATCCCGCTTGGCCTGGAACAGGGCGGTGTCGGCCATGCGGATGAGGGAATCGGCATCCATGCCGGTGCGATCGACCAAAGCCACGCCCATGGAGACCTTCGGTTGCAGCCTGCTGGCATCGAGGCGCAAGGGTCGGGTCAGGGCCGCCTGGATCTTTTCGGCCACGGTTTCGTAATTTTCCAAGGTCACGCCGGGCAGGAAGATGGCGAACTCGTCGCCGCCGAGCCGGGCCACGAGATCGGTGGGGCGGGTGACGCGCTTGAGCCTGCGGGCGGTGGCGGTGAGCAGATCGTCGCCGGCCTGGTGGCCCAGGGTGTCGTTGATGGACTTGAAGTGATCCAGATCGAGCAGGATGAAGCACCCCTTTGCTTCGTTCCTCTGGCGGTGGGTGAGATGGTTTTTCAGCTCGCGCAGGAAGCTG
>JALSNA010000148.1 GCA_026987255.1 Hyphomicrobiales bacterium
TCAAGACCTTCCGTCAGGGTGGAAAAGCCGCCCCACTGGCGCGCCTGGCCCGGCTCATGGCGCACCGTCGCGCGCAGGGCAGCCGTGGCCATTCCCCTGTCCATGTTGTCCGTGGCCCGCATTGCCATTTTTCTTCCCTTGCTTGCCGCCATGAAGCATGGCGCTTGAAAACACTTGCTGCGCCATCCATGCAACCAATGCATGCAGGCGCGAAAATCCCATTCAATCCACCAAGGAACACCGGACAGATAGCATTTTCGGCCGGATGAATGAAATCAAACTGTGTTTCAAATTGTAACGCAGACCGCAAGGCCTGGGGTCAGGACCCATAAATTTGCACGGCATCTGCAGGATTTATGCTTCATCCCAGAGCCTTTTCGCCCTTGCCAATACCTTCAAGTATTGCCTGCGGACGAAAAGACACCGGGATTTTGCCAAAATCCTGCATCCACCATCCCTCTTTGATGAGTCCTGACCCTAGATCAGGAAAGCTTTCCCATATGAACGAGCCAGGCCATGAGGGCCAGCGCTCCGCTGACCACCCCGGCCAGCCAGGCCAGCCACAGAAGACCGCCATCCATGCCGCCGTCATGCTCCTTATTCCGGGGCTGGCTCTGAGGTGCTCCGCCATCGCCCTGGCAAAGCGCTTGCGGTGAAGCTGGCAGCATGTGGGCGCGGTGGACGACGCGCTGGGCGATGAAGCGGCGCAGGGCCTTGGCCATTGCCTGAAGATCGTCCGATTCGAACAGGCATGCGCGCTCTTCCTGGCTGTCCTGCATGAGCCGCCAGGTGCGGTTGTCCTCACCGATGAGGACGAAGGATGTCAGATCGATCCACAGGCGCGGCGGGTAGCCGCCGGAAAGGGTCAGGTCTATGAGGCCGCGCGCTTCGGGCATGGCCTCCACATAAGGGCGCACCTCCTGCTTGAGGGCAAAGAGGCGCAAGGTGGCCAGATCGCGCACCGCAAGGCGCGCATCGGCGCGCGCCGCCTCCAGCTCGCGGGCCTTGAGAAGCTCCTCGCGCGCCTGGCCGCGGATGGTCTCATCGGTCTTTTTCATCTCACGATTGGCCGCCAATGCCCTCATCCCTCTTGCAACCGGGCGGGAATGTCCCGGATTGACCCGAAAAATGGCAAAACCTTGCCGCCTGCGCGGACTGGCGCAAGAAAGATGCCATAATTCATTCAGCCTTCGTTCAGGCAGGTTTTGGTATGTCCCTTTTCGTCACGAACCATTGCGCCGGGGCGGCCAGTCAAAGGGAGACATCAATCATGAAACAGGCACATCTTCATTCGCTTTTCGCCCTCGGTCTGGGGGTCGGTCTGGCCGCAATTGCCGCGCTGGCATCTCCGGCCTCGGCCGCCGGGCCGGCCTTTTGCACGCAATATGCCGCCACTGCCGTGGCCCAGCAAAGCCGCAACCGCGCCCTGGGCTGTGGCTATCGTGGCCCGCGCTGGCATTCCAGATGGCAATTGCACTTCAGCTGGTGTCTCGGCGTGCCCGCCTGGCAGGCCAACCGCGAGACAAGGGTGCGCCGCCAGCGCCTGAGGGCCTGCCGGAGCGGATGGATGCCGCCTGCGCCAGGGCGGCGCCTGCGCACCTTCACCAGGCCGCGCATCGGCGGCATGCGCCTGGACTGGTGCCGCCGTTTCGGCTCGCAGTGCGGACGTCCGGCGGCCAATGCCTTCTGCCGCTCGCGCGGCTACCGCTACGCGGTGAGTTACGCCAAGGCCAACAACATCGGCCGCTGGACGCCGACCCGCGTCATCAGCAGCGGGGCCGTCTGTGCTGCGGATTATTGTGACGGCTTCCGGTACATCACCTGCCGCAGGTAGGCGCCAGGGGCTTTGAAAATCCATATCCTGGCCGAATTCGCCGTCATCTTCGCCGGCAGGGGAGCACGCGCGCTTTTCGAAACGGCGCTTCCCTGAGCAGGATCATGGGGCAAGGTGTCTCAGAACTGATCCTTGCGCTGGCGCAGCTCGCCGAAGACACGCCAGTTTTCCACCGCCTTCATGCCGAGGGTCTTGCGGATTTCCATGCTCTCCGGGCGCAGGAAGGGGTTGGTGGCCTTTTCCTGGGCGATGGTGCTGGGCAAGGTGGGTTTGCCTTCGGCCGCCAGCTTGCGCACCTGCTCCATGCGCTCTGCCAGGGCGGCATTGCCCGGCTCCACGGTGAGGGCGAATTCGCCATTGGCCAGGGTATATTCATGGCCGCAATAAAGGCGCGTCTCATCGGGCAGATGGCGCAACAGATCGAGCGAATGCCACATGGTTTCCGCATCGCCCTCGAACATCCGCCCGCAGCCCAGCGAAAAGAGCGTGTCCCCGGCAAACAGGATGCGCTCGTCACAGACATAAAAGGCCACCGAGCCCAGGGTATGCCCCGGCACCGCTATGGTATCGATGCGATACTCGCCCAGGGCGATCCTGTCGCCGTCCTTCAGGGCCACGTCCAGCCCGGGAATCTGCTCGCGATTCAAGGCCGGGCCATGGATGCGCGCGCCGTATTTTTCCTTCAGCGCCAGATTGCCCTCCACATGGTCATGATGGTGGTGGGTGTTGAGAATATGGGTCAGGCGCCAGCCCTCCGTCTCCAGCACCTCCATGATGGGCCCTGCTTCGGGGGTATCGACGATGAGGGTCTCGCCGCTTTTTTCATCGTGCAGCAAAACCGCGTAGTTGTCTTCATGGCAAAGGACCTGACGGATTTTCAGACGGGTCATGATGTCTCTCCCGATATGCATTGGCGCTTGCCATACTATATGGGATAATGGAGCCTGATTTTCAGCCTTTCAGGGTGCGGGTTTTCAGCGCATGGACGTTCTCGATCTGAAAAGGTTCTATGCCGGAGAGACCGGCCGCATGGCCCGCCGCCTGATCGCGGCGCGGTTGCGCGATTTGCCGCAGCCGCCACGCGATGCCCGCGTGCTTGGCCTGGGCTATGCCACCCCCTGGCTGGAGCGCTATGACGGCAGCTGCGCGGAGGTCTTTTCCGCCATGCCCGCGCGCCTGGGCGTGGTGCATTGGCCGCACGGCAAGGCCTCGCGCACCCTGCTGACCGAAGAGGACGCCCTGCCGTTTCCCGATGCCAGCCTCGATCTGGTTCTGGTGGCGCACGGGCTGGAGCTGAGCCATGTCATGCCCGGCATGCTGCGCGAAATCTGGCGGGTGCTGGCCGCCCAGGGGCACGTGGTTTTCATCGTGCCCAACCGGCGCGGCCTGTGGGCGCGCTTCGACAGCACGCCCTTCGGCCACGGACGGCCCTTCTCGCGCCGCCAGCTGGAGGCGGCCCTGAAGGCATCCGGCTTTGCGCCGCTCAACGTCCTTCCGGCCCTCTTTGCGCCGCCATCGGCCCGCCGTTACATGCGCCGCGCCGCCTTTGCCTGGGAGCGCGCCGGGAAGGCCTTCTGGCCGGGCTTTTCCGGCGTGCTCATCATGGAGGCGGTCAAACAGGTCTATGCCGTGCGCGGCCAGCGCAGGCGGGAGCTTCTCTTCCCCGGCCTCAAACCCCTGCCTTCCCCGGCTCTGGGCCAGGTGCGGGAATGACGGTGCGTCTGGCGAGGCTGACGCATCAGACAATCGCCACCACCGCCGATGCCATTTTCACCGGCCTGCCCGGAATTCGAGAAAGGGTTTTTTTGTCAAATCCGGCATTCCTGCCCGGCAAGGGGAGGGAATCAAGCGGCGCTTCCATTTCTCATTTTTCAAGGGGCTGCTCTGGACAATCAGCTGCTTGCGGCAAACCGGACTGTCCGTGACAGTTCCCGTTCAAAACCTGGATCGGGGATTGGCCTTGAGATGCATTGAACCGGATTCCTGTCCATTCCTGTGACCGGCCCTTGGAGTCACGTCTGAAAAATGCGCAGAATCACCACCGCGGCGGCCCCCGCCAGCAGCAAGAGAAGCGCCCCTTCATCCATCAACCTGAACTTGCGCACGTTAACCACCTGTTAACCCTTTGGATGGCGCAAGGGTGCGGCAAAA
>JALSNA010000149.1 GCA_026987255.1 Hyphomicrobiales bacterium
AGTGGCCGGAGTTGTGCACCCTGGGGGCGATTTCGTTGATCGTCAGGCGCACATCTTCCTTTTCCCCGGAGGCGAAGAATTCGACGGCCAGAACGCCTTCATAGTCCAGCGCGGCGGCGATGCTCCGGGCCATTTCGCGGGCCTGCTCTTCCACCTTTGCGGGCAGGCCCGATGGCACGGTGGAGGTGTGCAGGATGTGATTTTGGTGGACATTGCGCGGCATGTCATAGGCGGTGAAATCCCCATCGGCATTGCGCGCGGCGATGATCGAGGCTTCGGCGAAAAACTCCACGAAGCCTTCGAGAATGCATGGAACCTTGCCCAGGTCGCGCCAGGCGCGGGCCAGGTCATCGCCCGGCTTCAACATGATCTGACCCTTGCCGTCATAGCCGAAGCGGCGCGTCTTGAGCACGGCCGGGAGGGAAATTTCCGCCGCCTTTTTCAGATCCTGTGCCGTTTCGATATTGGCGAAGGGCGCAACCGGCAGGCCAAGGCCGCAGATGAAGCTCTTTTCCAGCCAGCGGTCCTGGGTGATTTCCAGCGCCCGGGGGGAGGGTTTCAGCGGTTTGATCCCGGCCAGCAGGGCCACGGCGGCGGCGGGAATGTTCTCGAATTCATAGGTGATGACATCCACCGCTTCGGCAAAGGCGCGCAGGGCCGACTCGTCCTCGTAAGGCGCGCAGGTGACGGCATCGGCCACCTGGAAGGCCGGATTGTCGCCCTGCGGGGCGTAGATGTGGGTCTTGAGGCCCAGATGCGCGGCGGCCATTGCCAGCATGCGCCCCAGCTGGCCGCCGCCGAGGATGCCGATGGTTCCGCCCGGGGCGATGGGGGCGCTCATGAGGCGCTCTGCCCATCGACGGGAAATTCGGCCACCGCGGCGCTCTGGCTGGCGCGCCAGTCATCGAGGGCAGCGGCCAGTTCATCATCGGACAGAGCCAGCACGGCGGCGGCCAGCAAGGCGGCGTTGATGGCCCCGGCCTTGCCGATGGCCAGGGTGCCGACGGGCACTCCGGCGGGCATCTGGACAATGGACAAAAGGCTGTCGCGGCCGGACAGGGCGCGCGACTGGATGGGCACGCCAAAAACCGGCAGGGGCGTCAGGGCCGCCGTCATGCCCGGCAGATGGGCGGCGCCGCCGGCCCCGGCGATGATGACCTGAAAGCCCTCGCGGCGCGCGCCGGTGGCGAAATCATAAAGCCTTTGCGGCGTGCGATGGGCGGAGACGATGCGCGCCTCGTAGGGCACGTTGAGATCCTCCAGCACATCGCAGGCGTTGCGCATGACGGGCCAATCGGACTGGCTGCCCATGATGACCGCCACCAGCGGTTTTTCCTCGGCCATGAGACATCTCCGGTTGCGGTTATTGGCGTTGTGGGGGATTATAGTGGGGATGAAAGACCCGGCAAGGCTTTCTTGCGCCTAGGGTCTGGACTCAATAAAAACGTGACGCCAGTCTGGCATCCACGCCTTTATTGAGACCAGACCCTAGACCACGCCATGAGGACACCCAGGGCATGAGCGCCCCATTGCATGACATGGATGCCCGTCTCGATGCGGCCCGCAGGCGGCTGGCGCTGAGGCGGCATGAAATGCAGAAACTGCAAGGACTGGCGCGCCATGGCGAGGCGCTGGATGGGCAACTGCCGCTGTTTTCCCGCCGGGGCTTCATGGCGCGCATTGCCAAAAGGCTGAAGGAGGCGGGCCGCACGGGGCGTTACGGGCTCGTGGGCCTGCAAGCATTGGATGAGCGCACCATGCGGCTGGCCTGTGAGCTCATCAACCGGGAAACACGGGCGGCGGATATTGCCGGGCGGCTGGGCAGGCTGCGCATTGGCATTTTGCTGGATGATTGCGATCTGGCCGGGGCACAAGGCGTGGCTGCGCGGTTGCGGCGCAGGCTGGGCGAGGCGGCGCGCGCCGAGGGGCTTGTGGATGGGTGGATGGCGCCGGTTTGCGCCCTTGCGGCGGTTTGGGGCGATGATGCGGGAAATCTGCTGGAGCGGCTGGAAGAGCGGCTGCCACGGGGCCCTGCGTGATTGGGCATAGATGAAATCTGTGTCATATACCTGTCACAATTCGACAATTCGCGCCGATTGTGTCAGACTGTGCGGGTAGCATTGAGCGTTCACACCAGCCATGAAGGAGGTCCGGATGTCACTGGAAGCGCATATCCAGGAACTGGAAGCCAAAAGGCAGCAACTGAAGCAGACCATTGCCGAACTGATGGCGCATCCAAGTGTAGATGATATCGAGATTGCCAGGCTCAAGCGCGAAAAACTGCATATCAAGGACGAAATCGCCCGTCTGAAAAAAGAGCTGGGCGCGGCCTGACCGGGGAACCGGCAAGCATTTTTCAGGACAGGTCTGCGGGGCCAAGGCAGGCTCCCTGCGCTGGCCTTGGGAGGATACAAGGGCTCATTGCCGGGGGCGGGTTTTTGCGAGGAGATCAGCCCGCCGCCATGGGTGGCGCAGGCCTTTTTAGGACTTCACCGATGCCCCGCCAGCCCTGCATGGGCGCGGCGGGGTCATTTTTTGTCCGCATATGATCCGCGCGTGGTTGATTTTCCCGCCGGCGCAACCATCTAGCTCAATGAGAAAACCCATTTGAGCAATTTGGACAAGATCCATGGAATACAAGGATTATTACAAGATTCTCGGTGTGCCGCGCAGCGCCGATGAAAAGGAGATCAAGCGCGCCTACCGCAAGCTGGCGCGCAAGTATCACCCGGACATCAACAAGGAAAAGGGCGCGGAGGAGAAATTCAAGGAGATCTCGGAGGCCTACGAGGTGCTTTCCGACAAGGAAAAGCGCGCCGCCTATGACCAGTTCGGGGCCAACTGGAAGGAAGGCCAGGAGTTCCGCCCGCCGCCGGGTTGGGAGGGCCAGTTCCATTCCGGTCCCGGTGGCGGCGGCTTTGCCGGAACCGGCAGCGCTTCGGGCTTTTCCGATTTCTTCGAGGAGCTTTTCGGCCGCGCGGCGCGTGGCCGCTCGAGCGCTGGCGCTGGCGGCTTTGGCGGCTTTTCCGGCATGGGCGGCGGCATGGGTGGCGGTGGCATGCGCATGAAGGGCGAGGATGCCCATGCGCGCATCACCATCGATCTTGTGGATGCCTACAAGGGGGCGCAAAAGGCGCTCAGCCTGCGCATTCCGCAGCCGGGTCCGGGCGGGCAGACGGTGCTCAGCGAAAAGGTTCTCAATGTGCGCATCCCCAAGGGTGTCAAGGAGGGCCAGCATATCCGTCTGAAGGGCCAGGGCGGGCCGGGGCTCAATGGCGGCCCGGCGGGCGATCTGTATCTGGAGGTGCATCTGCGCGCCGATCCGCGCTTCAAGGTGGAAGGGCGCGATGTCTATCTCGATCTGCCGGTGGCGCCCTGGGAGGCGGCGCTGGGTGCGAAGGTCAAGGTGCCCACTCCGGTGAGCACGATCGAGCTGAAAATCCCCGCCGGAACACAATGCGGCCGCAAGCTGCGGCTGAAGGGCAAGGGCATACCGGGCAAGACGCCGGGAGATTTCTACGTGGTCGTGCAGGTGGTCCTGCCACCGGCGGACAATGAGGAGGCGAAACGAATCTATGAAGAGATGGCGCAGAAGCTGGCCTTCAATCCGCGCGCCGCGCTGGGAGTGTAAATCATGAGCAAGCAACCCGTCATCGTGCTGAACGGCGAGATTGTCGAGGAATATCCCGGCCTGAGTTTGCGCGAGCTTTCACAGGCCTGCGGCATCAGCGAGGAGCGGCTGTTGGACTATGCCGCGCTGGGGATCATCGAGCCATCGGGCCGCGGGGTGCGCCAGTGGCGCTTCTCCGCTGCCGCCATCATCCGGCTGCAAAAGGCGCAGCGGCTGCAACGGGACCTGGATCTGGATGTCTCTTCTCTCGCCCTGGTGCTGGATCTGCTGGATGACATGGCGCGGATGCGCGCGCGCATGCAGCGGCTGAAGGATCATTTCTGA
>JALSNA010000150.1 GCA_026987255.1 Hyphomicrobiales bacterium
CGAAGGCTGCGGTGATTGCGCCGCCGTGTGCCCCTCCGGGGCCATGGACTATCTCACTCCGGCCCGCAACGATCTCATCGCCCGCGGCAATGCCATGCTGCGCGCCTTTTTCGCCGCCGCGGGCTCAGCCCCCGTGATCCTCTTTCACGAAGCACGCCATGGCGGCGAGCTGCTGCGTGCCCTGGCCCATTTCGCCGATGGCCTGCCGGCCAGCGTGATTCCGCTGGGAGTTCATTCCATCGGCGTCATCTCCCACGAGATCATGGCCGCCTTCATGGCCGCCGGCGCGGCCCGCATCGCCCTGCTGGCGCCGCGCGCAAAGGCCGCCGGACTGGCCGCCACGGAGGAACAGATGGCGCTGCTGAAGGCCTTTCTTGGCGGACTGGGATACTCAGATCACGACCCGCGCCTTCTGGCCACGGACGATCCCTTCGAGGTCTCCGAATGGCTGGCGCACCTGGAGGCGCCGTCATTGAAGCCGTCTGCAATTTCTCCCATGGGCTCCAAACGCGACATCGCCCGCATGAGCCTGGAGAAACTCCATGCCGGGGCGCCGGCTCCGGTGGACATCCTGGAGTTGCCCGCAGGCGCGCCCTATGGCCGTGTTCTGGTGGACAAGGCCGCCTGCACCCTGTGCCTGTCCTGTGTCAGCACCTGTCCGGCCGGGGCCCTGTCGGACAATCCGGACCGCCCGCAATTGCGCTTTTCCGAAATCTCCTGCCTGCAATGCGGCCTGTGCCGCAAGGTCTGCCCGGAAGGGGCCATATCGCTCGCCCCGCGCTATGACTTCACCCCGCGAGCGGCTGAGCGCGTCACCCTGGCCGAGGATGAGCCCATGACCTGTCCGGCCTGCGGCAAGCCCTTCGGCTCCCGCCATGCCATCGAGCGGGTGATCGAAAAGCTGGTGGAAACCGGCAATCCCATGTTCGCCGATGAAAGCCAGCGCGAATTGCTGCGCTACTGCGAGGATTGCCGCGTCATCGCCATCTCCATGAACAAGGACGACCCCTTCGCCGCCACCGCGCCCCCCGGCCCGCGCACGACGGAGGATTATGCCAAGGACGAGTGAAGCGCAAGCTTCCAATCACCCCAATCAAACAAATGGGGATCTTGAAAAAACGCTTGCGCGTCCATCCTCACCCCCCTGCCAAGTCGGACGTGAAGAAAAGTTTTCCAGCCTGCCTGGCAGGCTGGAAATACTTTTCTTCAGGAAAAACAAGGCGTCCTGCTGACTTGGGGCGGCCCGGCGTCAGCAGGACATCATTTTTGGCCCCAAGTAAATTGCAAGGTTCTGACAGAAAATCTGTCAGAACCTTGCAATTCACGGATTGTCAGAATGCCAGAAAATGCTGTGTATTCAATCTGTTGTGAATACTTCACATGCGACTTTCAACGCGAGCCGATTTCGCGGATATTGCGGCCATCAAAGGTCTTGAGCACCCAGTGATTGCGCTTGCGCCGCTCGATGCGCACAACCCGCCCCGCTCCGGGCAGGATATCCCCCGGTTCGACGCTCCACATGCGCCCGCTGCCTTCCACAAGGGCGATTTCCCTGGTTGCGAACCGCAGAACATAGTGGGGCCTGTTGCGCCGCCCTGTGGTGCGGCCCTGTTGCGGCGGGCGGCGCAGCAAGGAGCCCTTGGCGGAGGCGCGCGTCACCGATCCGGTGATCAGCATGTCGCCCCGGACGGGCAGGGTTCTTGCCGCCTGCCTGTGATTGGGCACGATGGAAACTTCCAGCCGTTCGCGCAAGGGACTGACGACGGGAACATGATGCACGACGACCGGGCTTTCTGGCAGGCCTGCATCCTTGCCGCCTGTCAGCACCATGTAGCCTGCGAAAGTTACCGAAACCGCCGCCGCGATGACACCGGTGGAATAGGTTTTCATCCATTGCCCAAGGCGGGAGAGCATGGTCATTGCTTCAAGCCCCTGTAGCGGATCTCGCTGCGCGCCACGTAATTGATGGAATCCACAAGGACGTCATGAACCAGGCTCATGCCCAGACGCGCGTTGACGTTTTTCTTCAGTTTCGTGGTCAGCCTGGACAGATCGTATTTTTCGATGCGCTGGAAATCGCGCACCGGGCTGCTGTAGATCAGCCGGAAGGCCTCATCGGTGAGGATCACATCCGGCTTTATGGACATCTTCTTCAGTTTCACCGAATCCACGAGGCCAACGAAGCGGGCCAGAACATACCCTTGCACCTCCCCGTCGCGGATCATGGGGACACTGACCACATCTGTCTTCACCTGCTCCAGGGTGGAGAACAGCTCCTTGGGAATCGCCCTGGCATCCGCTCCGGCACGCCACAGACTCACCCCGTAAAAGGAGCCAAGGGCCGTCAGGGCCGCCCACAGGCCGATGAGAATGGTCTTCACCATGACCCGTATCCCTTCTTGCGCCGCCCGGCGTTGCGCGAATAGGTCCCGTCGGAATGCATCCTGCGCATGGTATCCTCAAGGTATCCGGCGATTTCTCCAGCCGCCTTCATGTGAAGCTCCAGCAGGCGGGCATTCTCGTCGAGGCTCGCCTTGAGCCGCTCCATGGTCTCTCTCAAGGCCTGGTGATGCGGCCATCGCGGGCCGAAGGTCTCCGACAGGCGCAGAATGTCCATGTGCAGCAGATCCTTCTGGCGCGCATATTCGGCAAAGCGCTCATGATCATTGCGGCGCAAATCCTGCCTTTCGCGCTCCAGAACATCCTCCAGGCGGCGCGCGATCCGCTCGAAAGCCGCCACCAGGCCCTGCTTGTCCATATCCGTTGGCCGGGCAGCGTTCATCAGGCTCCGGGCTCCTTGCGCACGGCCCCCTCATGGGCAACTCCGCTCAGAAAGATGCGCTCCATGCGCTGTTGCACCCCAAGGGCCCGCGCCGCCCCGGCGGGGGCGTCCGGCTGGCCGGCGCGGCGCATCAGGGCCGCGGCCATGCCCAAACCGCCCCGGCGGCTGACCTGGGTGGCAATGGCCTGGGCCAGGAGGGATTTCCAGTATTCTCCCGCCAGACCACCACCGAAGATGCCGGAGCCTGCCCCTTTCATCATGCCGGTGAGCATGTTCCCGGTCACAACGCCCTCCAGGGCGGCATAGCTCCTGCGCAGGGCTTCCTTTTCTCCAGTGGGGGATTTCGCCTCTTTCAACTCACCGCTTATGGCCAAGGCCCCGCCGCCAGGTGACGCAGGGGGGACGGCGGCAGCCTTGCCTTTGCTGGCCGCCGCCGGAGCCAGCAGGGCCTTGTCCCAATCCGCGCGGGGCGGCGCGGCCCTGGCGGCGCGCATGGCCGCCAGCTGTTTCAATCTGGCTGCTGCGGCGCGCTGTTTTTGCGGGTCGGCGGCGCGCATGACATCGAGAACGAGATCCGCCGGAGGAGAAATGGACATGGCCTGCACGGGCTCCCTTGCTGCCTGTTGGTTGGCCAAGGATAGGCACGCAAACTTGCGGCAAACTTGCCACATCGCACGAGTGGGCAGGGTCAGTCCCGGCGGCTGCGCAGCGCCTGTTCCATCATGTCGAGCAGACGATCCTTCTGCCGGCTTTCGCGCGCCTGCCGCCTTGCCTTGCGGGCCATGCGCTCGATCTGCTTCACTTGGCGGCGGCTTTCGTGCAGCGCCGCCTTGCTCTCCTCTTCCATGAGCCCCGTCTTGCGGCTCTCTTGCGCCGCCAGATCGAGATTGCGCCTGACGATTTCCATCAGGGCATCGGCATGAAAGGTTTCGCGGCTCATGGATTCGAGCAAGGTCTGGCGCTGCTGGCGCAATTGCTCCAGGCGCAGTTGCAGCTCGCGCAGATCGTGCTCCTTTGCGCGTTCGAGGAAATTTGCCGCCTTGAGCATGCGGCGAAGTCTCTTGAGCCGCCTTGTCCTTGCCGCCGTCACCGCTCAGCCTCCATTCAGCCAGCCGGTAAAGGCCGAAACGAAAACCATGAACATGTCATCCACGGTAAAGTAGAGCAAGAAGAGCCCTCCGGCCATGATGAGCGGCAGGGAGATGAAATAGGCCGGGATCTGCGGCGTCATCCGGTTGATCAGGCCGATGGCCAGATTGGCCATGACCGCATAGACCAGGAATGGAGCCACCGCCTGCAGGGACAGAAAGGTGGCCTGCGCCAGGCTGCCGGCCAGATCGTCGAGCAATCCCCCCGGCGCGCCGGGAACGCCAAGCGGGAGCACGGCATAGGAGTCCACCACCGCCTTCAGGGCCTGGACATGCAGGCCGGTGACGAAAACCAGGGTGGTGGCCATGAGCATGACCAGGGAGACCAGCGCCGGGACGGGCTGGGAGCCTTCCACCGGGGCGCCGGGAAAGTTGCCCAATCCCACGAACTGGGTCATGGCGGTGGCCAGAAACTCGAAGGCGAGAAAGAACATCCGCCCCATGAGGCCAAGGGCCAGGCCCTTGAGACTCTCCATCCAGGCAAGGCTCAGCAGGACGGCGGGCGCAGGCTCCCTTTCCGGCGGCATGGCGCCATGGCTTTGCAAAAGCATGGGGGCGAGCGCCATGGTCAGACCGATGGCCAGCATGAGGCGGATGAACACCGGAAAACGCCGGGTCGAAAATCCGGGGAAAACCATGACCATGGAGCCGATGCGGCAGAAATAGAGAAAGCCCCACAGCAGGATCTGCGGCGTGTAGGGCATCACGAAATGCTCCCCAGCACCTCCACCCGCACGCCGCGCGCAATCTCCATCTGCGACAGCACCGCCATGTTGGGAAAGAGCCTTTCGGTGATCATGCGCACGAAGGGGCGGGCATCCGGCGCGGTCACGAGGGCGAACTCGTGGCCTTCGTCCATGAGCTTGCGGATCGTTTCGCTCGCCTCCCTGGAGAACTCCTCGATCATCGCCGGATCGATGTTGAAATCCATGACGGCATTGTCCTCGCTTCTGTGAATGCTCTCATGGAAGGCCAGATCCCACCTGTTGCCCAGCCGCAGGATCTTCAAGGCCCCATCCCCGGCCAGATCGCCGCAGATCTGGCGCGCCAGCCTGAGCCGCACATGCTCGGCGATCTGCTCGGCGCGGCGGGCATGGGGGGCGATTTCCGCCACGGCCTCCAGGATGATGTCCAGATTGCGGATCGAGACGCGCTCGGCCAAAAGCAGCTTGAGCACCGCCTGGATGCCGGAGAAGGTGACCTGCGCGGGGACGATTTCGTCGATCAGGCGCTGGTATTCGCCCGGCAGGCCATCGAGCAGCATGCGCACATCACGGTAGGAGAGCAGCTGCGCCAGATTGTCGTTGATCGTCTCGCTCAAATGGGTGAGCATGACCGACATGATATCCACCGCCTCGAAGCCTTCCAGGCGGGCCTGGCCAGCGAGATTTTCCGAAATCCAGCAGGCCGGCATGCCATAGGCCGGCTCGCGGGTTTCCTCGCAAGGCAAGGATGGCTTGCGCCCCTCCCCGGTGATCACCAGCATCTCGCCGATGCGCAGCTCATGGCTGGCGGCGAGGGCGCCATGGAGGAGAATCTGATAGCTTTTCGGGGCAATGTCCATGTCGTCCGAGAGGCGGATTTCGGGCACCACGAAGCCATATCTCCTGGCGAACTTGCGGCGCATGCGCGCCACCCTGTGAACCATCTGGTCATGGCGCTGCATGAAATGCAGGGAAAGCTGCTTGCCCAGGCGCAGCTCCAGGGCGGCCGTCTCCAGGGAATCCTTCAGGGAGGCTTCCTGCTGCGTCTCCTTGCTCTGCCTGGATTCGGCCTTGCGAAGCTCTTCTTCCATCTTTTCGCGCTGCAGCTTCTGAGTGGCCAGCCAGCCCGTCCCGGCCAGCACAGCGCCAAGCAGGAAAAAGGGCACGAAGGGCAAGCCCGGCAGAATGGCCAGCAGGCCCATCAATCCCGCCGCCACCATGAGGGCGCGCGGATATCCGCCCAGCTGGTGCAGGACGATCTTTTCCGCCGAGCCCTTGTTGGAGCCCTTGGAAACGAGCAGACCGGCGGCCAGGGACACCACCAGCGCCGGGATCTGCGACACCAGCCCATCACCCACCGACAGGCGGGTGAAGACATCCGCCGCCTGGGACAGGCTCAGGCCATGGCGGGTGATGCCGATGACGATGCCGCCGAAGATGTTGATGGCGGTGATCAACAGGCCGGCGATGGCATCGCCGCGCACGAACTTCGAGGCCCCGTCCATGGCCCCGAAGAAGGAGCTTTCCTCCTCCAGGATGCGGCGGCGTCTTTGCGCCTCCTTGTCGTCTATGAGACCGGCGGAAAGATCGGCGTCGATGGCCATCTGCTTGCCGGGAATGGCATCCAGCGTAAAGCGCGCACCGACTTCCGCAATGCGCGTGGCGCCCTTGGTGATGACCAGGAAATTGACGATGATGAGAATGCCGAAGACGATCAGGCCGATGACGAAATCGCCGCTCATGACAAAGGTGGAAAAGCCGCCGATGACATGCCCGGCCGCCGTATAGCCCTCATGGCCATTGGAGAGAATGAGGCGGGTCGAGGCGATGTTGAGCGACAGGCGCAGCATCGTGGCGATGAGCAGCACGGTGGGAAAGGCGGAAAACTCCAAGGGCTCCTTGATCCACAGCGACACCATGAGGATGAGCACGGAAAGCGAAATGGACACCGAAAGGCCCAGATCTATGAGCACGCCGGGGATGGGCAAGAAGAGAATGACCAGTATGACGACGATGCCGATGGCAAAGCCTATGTCACGCTGATAGCGGCGCGCGGCGGGCGGCGGCGCCGATGGTGTTTTTCTGCTTTCCACCAGGGACATTTCAAAATCCCCTTTCAATGCGGGAATAGACGATACCGGTGAACTTTTGCAGCTCGGAGCCCATGAAGGGGGCGCTGACCAGAATGACCAGCAGGATGATGACGATCTTGGGGACGAAGGTCAGGGTCACCTCCTGCACCTGGGTGAGCGCCTGCAACAGGGCGATCGCAATGCCCACCAGCATGGCCGCCAGCACCGCCGGGCCCGCCGCGGTCAGCACCACCCAGATGGCGGCGCGCATGAGATCGAGGGCGTCTGCCTGGTTCATGGCGCCTGGACTGTGAGCCCCGGATCGAAAGGCAGCCTGCCGCCATTTTCCAAAATCAGGACGAGGCCATCGTTCATGATCTCGTAGCCGGTGACCTTGCCGCTGATGCTGCCGTCGGCGCTGGTCACGGTCTTGCCGGCAAGATTGTCCGCATGGGCCGCCTGCACGGCGAGCAGAACCTGATCGAGCTTGTCGTTGGCGCGGATGTTCTGCTCGACGTTGGCATAGGAGGCCAGTTGCGACATGTATTGCGTGCTGTCCATGGGCTTGGTGGGATCCTGATTTTTCAGCTGCGCCACCAGCAGGCGCAGGAAGGCGCTGTAATCGAGCTTGCCCAGGGCATTGTTTCCCGATGCCGGGGAGGCGGCGGGGGCTCCCTGCCCGGCGCCGGCAAGGGGCGGGATGGAAGAAATGCTCATCATGCGGCTCCCTTGATCTTGTCCCCGGCGGGGCGGCGCGGCCTTCTTTTGCGCTGCGGCTTTTGCGTCCTTTGCCCAGCTTCGGCGGCGGCATCGGCACAGCTTGCGGCGTCCTCGGCCTCATAAAGCCGCCGGATGCGTTTCAGGGCCTCGAAATTGCGCCCCATGTTGACCAGGGCATGAATGCTGGCGAGCTCATCTGCGGTGTCCTTTCCTTCATGCTCCGGCAGAAGCTCCAGATAATGGCGGTAGAACTCCTGGCGCGCGGAAAAGCCCTGGGAGGGATCGATGAGCATTTTCTGGACGCTGAAATAGAGCCGCCGCATGGGGGTGGTGGCCATTTCCGGCTGCATCACATGGCTTTCCAGCAGGAAAACGACATTGTTGAGAAACTCCAGCCGCGTCTTGCGGTCCACCTGAATGACGGCGCCATTGACATAGACCCGCTCTCCGGCGCGCAGGGATATCCGTATCGTTCCGCTCATTTCAAACCTTCCCGAATGATCTGCATGATGTCCATGATGTCTGCAAAGCCCGCCAGGTCTTTCGTCTCCATGCGGTCCAGCTCGCGCAGGATCCAGATTCCGATGGAGATGAGGTTGGCCTTGAGCTCATCCGGCAGGCCGTTTTCCGGCTGGGTCAGGTCATCCAGGAAGTAGAACCACAAACGGCGCACGAAATGGGCCGCCTTGACGGCCTCCAGGCTGTCCATGCCGTGTTTTTCCGCCTCCCGCATCAGCTCCAGGGCATGGCCGACGGCCAGGGCTTCATTGTTGCGCTCGGTGGCGAAATCATCACCGGCGATTTCCTGATAGGCTTTCTGATACATGTCCTTGCGCGTCCGGTTCCTTTAGGGTTCATTCAAGCTGAAAGGGATCACAAATAGTTCAGCAGCGTCAGTTTCTGCAGCCGCCCGGTCAGCGAATAGGAAGTCTCCAGGCGCACCGACAGTTCGTTCACCCGGGAGGCGACGGCATTGAGGTCCACCCTTTCCATGCCGGCGATTTCCTTGCTGATCATGTTGTGTTGCACATCCAGCCTCTCCTGGGCGCGGGCTATGCGCTCCTGGCGATAGCCCACTTCTCCTTTCATGCGATCGGCCTGCGCAATGCCCCCGGCCGTTTCCGTCATGGCCCTGCGCGCGATCACCTGCCGGGTTTCGGCATTGAGACTTTCAATGCCCAGCCCCGCCACCATGACGAATGCCATGGCAAGCTTGCGTATCGCTGGATTGTTGGCGCTTTCCGTCACCGGGGTGATTTCATGCAGCGAGATCAGGGATTTGACCCCCTCGTCCGTGGCCTTCGACCACAGATTCTCCCACTGCGGGGAGGCAAAAAGCAGGGCAAAGTCATTGTCGAGGAAATCTTCCATCTGCGCCGCAGTGATCGCGGCGGCGGCCGGATCGGCGGGCGGCATGCCGAAGCGGGCCACGAAGGCATTCTCCACCGCCGTGCGGGCGGCGGAGGGCGGCTGCGAAAAATACTCCGTCAGCGGTTTTTCGGTCATGTTCTTGCCCCCAAAGACATGGGAGCCTTGCACCGTGGCATTGACCGCCGTGGCGAATTCCGACAGCAGACTGCGCGCATGGGCCGAGACCTGCTCAGGCGGCGTCTGGCCGGACAACAGCGGGGAGAGGCTTTTCAGCAGCTCCTGGGCCGAGGATGTGGCCAGCTCCAGCGACTGCTGAACCCCGGTCAGGCGCGCCGCGCCAATGGCGGCGCCGGTTTTCAGGCCAAAGAGCAGCATCTCCTGGGAGCGGGCCGAAACCAGCAGGGACGATCTGCCGCCCATCTTGAGGCCGATATCGGCGATGCGTCCGGAGGCAAGCTCCACCTGGGCGGTGTTCATTTCGCGGCGGATCCTGGCCGTTGCCGCGGGGGTGGAAAAAGGCGTGGTCAGAGGTGGAACGAGAGAGGATCGCATGGCCTTACCTCATTGAATCCATGAGCGTGGCCAGCATGGTGTCCACCGTGGACATGACGCGGGCGGTTGCCTGATAGGAGCGCTCCAGGCGCATCATGACCGCCAGTTCGTCATCGAGGTTCACCCCCGTGGCTCTGGAGAGGGCATCGGAGGCCCTGGTCAGGAGGGTGGCGTTGTAGTCCTTCTCCTTCCGGGCTTCGGCGCGATGGGCATCCAGCCAGCCCAGGGAGCGGGCGGCGAAATCCTTGACCGTGGCCCCGCCTCCCAGTTGCGCGGCCGGATCGAAGCCTTGTGGCGCATCGAGCGCCGCGTTCACATCCAGCAGCCTTTGGGTGAATCCGGCCACGCCGGTGGTGTTGGCCACATAAGAGGCTCCGGCCATGCCGCCATCGCGCAGCAGGAAGGGATCGCCCCCCTGAACCGGATCGGCCAGGGGATTGAGGCGCAAATCGTGCGCCAGGCCGGGCATGTGCGTTGCCGATGGTGGCAGCCCCGGCGCGCCTGGCCAGGTGAAAAGCCCCGGCGCGTCCGGCCCGCCGCCCGAATCCCTTTCGGCAAAGGCGCCGATGAGGCCGCGCGCCAGCTCGTCGAGCTGAACTTCCCATCCCGCCGCCACATCGTCACGCAGCCTGATCAATCCGGTCAGCTTGCCGGAGGACAGTTTCATGATCGCCCCTGGGCCCGTGACCTGGATATTGTCGATGTAAACCTGCCCGCCGGGCGCGCCGGATTGCAAATTGGGGGATGGCGAAAACCGCACTTCCCTGGCGCCGCGCTCATAGAGGACGGCCCCTTCCGTGGTGTAAATGGCCAGTCCGCCATCGGATTGCTGCACGGTCTTGATGTCCAGCTCACCGGCCAGCTTTGCCAGCACGTTGTCGCGGGCTTCTTCACTCCTGGCGCGCTCGGCATCGCTCAGCCGGCCGGTCACGATGGCTGCATTGGCCTGATGAAATTCATGCAGCAATGCGTTGATATGCGTCACCGAGCGCGATATTTCCTCATCCGCGCCAAGCCTGATGCTTCTGATGGCATCCGCGCCGCGGTTGATCGCGGCGGAAAGATCGCGCGCCGAGCCGATCGCCCTGGAGGCCGCCGCGGCGCTGGCGGGCATGGAAATGAAGGCCTGGATGTCGCCCTGAAGACGCCCCAGCAGGGCGGCGGGGGAGGTTTCGCTGTCCGCCCCGCCATAAATGAGTCCCAGCTTGTCCACGCCATCGGACAGCGCCTGGCTGGAGGCATGCAGGGAGGTATATTCCAGCATCTGCTGCAGGATCTCGCGATCCTGGGCGCGGGTGATGGAGACCCGCAGGACGCCATGACGGCCGGCAACATTCTGCGCCCGGCGGCGGGAATAGCCGGGGTTGTCGACATTCGAAATGTTTTCGGAGACGGTTTGCGTGCGCGTGGAAATGGCCGCCAGAGACGATCTTGCCGAATTGAGAACTGCACCCAGCGACATGCTTCAAACTCCCATCGCCCAGCAGAAGACCTTGGGTCAGGACCCATAAATTTGCACGGCTACTGCAGGATTTATGCTGCATATCAGCGTCCTTTCGCCCTCGACAATACCTTCAGGTATTGCCCGCGGACGAAAGAAAGCTGATATTTTGCCTAAATCCTGCATATGTCATCCCTCTTTATGAGTCCTGACCCTAGCGTTTCAGGTTCACGGCAATATCCATGAGCTCCGCGCCGGTCATGAAGGATTTGGAATTGGCGGTGTAGCCTCTTTGGGCCTCGATCATGGCGGTCAGCTCCGAGGCCAGATCCACCGTGGACTGCTCCTTGGCGCCCGAAACGATGGCGCCGAAATTGTCCGAATTGGCAAATCCCATGAGAATGTCGCCGGAGGTGTCCGTCTGGGTGAAGACATCCCCCGGAAGGAGCTTGAGGTTGTCCGGGCTGCGCACCGTGGCCAGGGGGATCTGGTAGGTGGAGTGCTTCTCGCCATTGGGGAAGGTGCCATACATGACGCCATCTTCGCCAATCTTGAACAGCTTGTAGCCGGTGGCGGCATTGCCGTTGACATTGACCGACTGGATGGCGAAATCCGCCGCATATTGCGTCGAGCCGGACAGATCGAGCGTCAGCGCCGAGCCGCCCGGCACAGACAGAGAAAGGCTGGTGGGACTTGCCGCATCGAGCTGGCCATTGGCCGGATCGAAGGTCAGCGTCTGACTGGCCAGGGGCCCTGCCGCATAAGGAAACGATCCGCCAGGGGCGGCCCCGGCATGGTCGAAAACCGTCATTTCCCAGGTGTTGCCAGATGTCTTGGAATAATAGATGTCGAGCAGCACCTCATCGCCCAGATTTCCATATGTCACCAGCGAAGTCTTGAACGAATAGCTCGCGTTGGCGGCATTTGCGGAAGGCAGGTTGGCCGCGGCAACGGCCTGAACATTGGCATCCAGGTTGAACCTGAGCTCGCCGCTGGTGGAAGGCGTGGCGCTCATGGCCTGATCGGACTGGCGCACCCGCTCCAATCCGGCAAAGCCATTGGCGGTAATGGTCGGCGTGGCATTGCCGGAGACATCGAAGCCGAGCAGATAATATCCGGCGGAGTTGACCAGATAGCCATCCTTGTCCGGCACGAAGGAGCCCGCGCGGGTAAGAAACCGCTTGCCCGCGGCATCCTCCACGACGAAAAAGCCATCACCGGCCACCGCCAGGTCGGTGATGGAGGTGGTGTTGAGCAAGGTGCCCTGCTCCGAGACATGCCTGCGCACCGTCGTGGTCACGCCGCCGGAGACATATTCTCCCGTCAGCTGCTGCGGAATCATGGAGGAGAACTCCGTTTCCGCCCGCTTGAAGCCCGTGGTGTCGGAATTGGCGATATTGTCGGCAACGGCGGAAAGCTTGTTGCCCTGCGCCAGCATCCCCGACACGCCCGTGCGCATGATGTTACTGATCGACATGGGGCCGCTCCCTTGCAAGATTCGCCTTGGGTTTCATGCATCCTGCCCCGGCATCCTTGCGCCGGGCTTGCGCGCAAAGGGCGGGCTCAACCATGGCGGCGCAAAGGCGGCGCACTCAGGCAATCCGCAAGGTCTTGCCGGCTTCCAGACCGTGCCTGCTCTTGCTGCTGAGGCAATAGCCAAGGTAACGCCTGGAATCGATGGGATCGTAGCCCAGCCTCTGGCGCAGCTTCTTGCGCAGCTTGGAGATGTGACTTTCGATGACCGATTCCTCGACATTGTCCTCGAAAATCCCATAGACGCTATCGAACAGCTGGCGCTTGGAAACCCTCCTGTCGCTATGGGTGACGAGATATTGCAAGATGCGGTATTCGCGCCGCGGCAACTGCAGGGGCTGCCCGCCCACCAGTGGCGGACGGCCATCGGGGAAAATGCGGATTTCCCCCGCCGCCAGGGAGTTGTCATCCATCTGGAAGCGCCGCATGATGGCCGCGGCGCGGGCAAGAATCTCGCGCACATGCACCGGCTTGCGCACCACGTCATCCACTCCGGCGGAAAACAGCTTCAGAACCTCATTGAGCGAGCTCATCTCGCTCAAGGCGATGATCGGTGTGCGGATGCGGCTGCGGATGAAGGCGGTCAGGGCTCCGCAGCCATTGAAACTGCCCAGAAGCACCGCCTCCACGGCGGCCAGCTCCCTTCTGGACGTGACCTTCAGCCAGCCTTGAAACTCCTCCGGCGTGAAACCGGTGGCGGCGATGCCTTCGCGCTTGAAACTCTTGCTGTAGCCATCGAGGACAAGTTCCCGCTTGTCGACAACTATGATCATCAGCTCTCTCCCAGCCCGTAATCACATGTTAAGCGAATCGCTGTTCATTGTGGACAACCAGCCTGAATCTGTGCACTTGCGTAGTCTGACAATTGACTTGACTGATGGTTGGGAAGTAGAATTTGCGGCCTTTGATTCGCTTCCCTGGAAGGCGGCTCATTTGCAGAAATTCCGCGCCTGGGGAGTCCATTTGCCAAATCCCGTTGCGGCAAGATTGCGGATCACCAGGCAGATATACCGCTTTTGCGCCGCATCGTTTCCCCGCCCGGCGTGATAGCGGGCCGCGGCCATGGTCCAGCTGCCTTCGCGGACATAGAGCCGCTTGAGAAAGGCGGCGGCATAATCGACGTTGCGCGAAGGCTCCAGCATGTCGGCTGCGGATGTGAATTTTTTCCCGTGAAAATGATAGTTGATCTGCATGCAGCCCAGATCGATCAGCTTCTTGCCTTGCGCGCGCGCCTGCCGGAATGCCCGCAGGGCCTGCGCCCTGCTGCGCGGATAGAGGGGTTTTCCCTCGATGTTCAGCGCCCAGGGCTGGAGGGAGTTGCGCCGCCCCGTTTCCGTCAGGGCTATGGCATACAAAAACCCCAAAGGGATGTGATACTTGGCGGCGGCAAGGGCCATCTGGCGCTCGCAGACCTTGCTGCCAGCCTCTTGTGCCCCTGCCGCGGTCTCACAGATAGCGGCTGCCGCCAGCGCCACGGGAAGGATCGCGAGGGCCATCTGCGGCATCCTCCGCCATGGGGCCCTGGGGCCGGGCCGCCTGCCTGCGTCTGTCTTCATCATCTGCTCCTTGTCCGCTTCCGGCCATTCCCTGATGGTGGGAAAAACCGCCATCGTGCTGGCCTTGCGGATGGCCGCGCCCGCCGTCCGGGATGAAGGATGCCGGCCTGTCCTGGGCATTCATGGCCGGATCGGCGATGATGCGCACGATCGTCTGCCCATTCACGTGATCATGGGCGCGCAGGCGGCGCACGAGCTGATCGAGCCCGTGGCGCATGTGGTCCGCCAGCCTCTTGTCCGCAATGGTGATGGTGACCTCAAGGTCAGCGCCATGGATGGCCAGGCGCGCCATGACCGGGCCCAGGTGCGCCGGATGCAGGTGGATTTCCAGATTGCGCACCACCTTGCCCGCGCCCGAAAGCGGGCCTTGCATCACGCCGCCCGCAGCAGCCGGCAAGGCGTCCTGAAGTGCTTGCATGAGCTGTCTTGAGGCCCCTTGAAGCACGCTTGCGGGCTCCCGGACCACAGGAGCCGCGACCGGCGGCAGATGCTTTTGCTGCATGATGGCGATATCCTTGGGGATGTCGCCTGCCCATTCGCCTGGCGGCCGCAGGCGCGGTGCATCCCCCCGGTGATGAGAGTGTCCAGGGCCTTCCCTTCCATCCCCTGCCGGGAGGGCCGCATGGGCACCATCGGGGGCGTCTTCGGCGCCAGAAGGCAAGCCTGAAGGCGCCGGAGCGGGCATGGCCTTGGCAAATTGCCCCTTGCACCCTGCGGTCTGCAACACGGGGGCTGCCGTCTTGCGGGCCGCCAATACACCAGAGGCCACAATCTGAAGATCCTTGGGCCATTCATCCCCCGGCAAGGGCGCCTGGGCGTTGTTTTCCAGGTCCTTGTCCGGAGACATGGGGCCTTTTTCGTCTGTCTCATCCTGGCCCTGCGTCCGCCTTTGCACAGACATCTGGGCACCGGCTTCCATGGCCAGGGCTTGCGCCTGCCGCGGCATGGTGTGCGCTGCGCAAGGGAGGATTTTTTCCGGCCAATCCCGCCCTGCCCTCTTTTCGGGCTTGCGCCGCGCATCCGCCTTGCCATCCGCATCAGCGGAGCGCACCGCCGCGTTGAGGGCGCGCTGAAAGAGCGCAAGAGATTTGCCTTTGTGGCCGGTCATGCCCTTGCCCTTGTCCACGCTGCC
>JALSNA010000151.1 GCA_026987255.1 Hyphomicrobiales bacterium
CCCGGCCAGCGCCTCCTCCCGGCGCCTTTGCAACTCTCGAAGAATCTCGCGCATGCCGCCTCCCTTCGCGTTCAATCTAACACCCGGCGCGGGTATGGAAAAGCCAACGGTAGTCTATGAAAACAGGCTCCGGCCCGCATCGCCTCATCCGGCGCGCAACAGCTCCAGAAGATGCGCCGCCGCCATGAACTCCCTTTGCCTTTGCGCAAGCTGCGCCTTTGCCTCGCGGTCGCTCCCCCACATGCGCATGTTCCAGCTCTCATCCAGGCTGGCCGCCTCCCAGGCCTGCGCGGCCGAAAGCCGCCCGCTGGCCACCGCCAGCGGCAGGATGGCCGATCCGCTCAAGCTGGCCATGTTGCTCAGCCCCGCCAGCTGGAAATCGCCAAAGGCCCCATAGCGCCGCGCCAGCGCCGCCAGCGTCTCTTGCGGCTGGCTGATGGGCATGACCCCTTCCGCCAGCACGAAGCAGGAGCCAAGCTGCGCCCCGGCCCATTCCAGCAAGGGATCCCAGGTCTTTTGCTGCAACAGCACAAAGGCCAAAGGCTCCTGCGCCCGGTAGCACAGAAGATCGTGTGCCCCATGGGCGCAGATGGCCTCGATGACCTCCCCGCGCCGGGGGCGCACCCGGTCGATGGCCGCATTGGCCAGCCGTGTCAGCGGCATGGAGAAGGGGTTGATGTTGGCCCCTTGCGCCCGCCATTCCTCCGCCATGGCCTCCGCCAGCGCCCGCGTTGGCGCCTCCAGCAGCGCCTTCATCGGCGTGCGCAGGGGCTTGCCGTCCAGCTCGATGGACAGGGCAGGGGGCTTCCCGCCCACCGTCACCTGCTCATAGAAGCGCTTCGGCATGGGCCGCTCGAAACGGTCCTTCATCAGCCGCTCCAGTTCCTCTTGCGCCAGGGCGATCCTGTCCGGCCTGTCGCTCATGCCGCATGCTCCTTCAAGATGGCCTCCGTCAGGCCGGGCACCTGGGCGAAATCCTGCGCGATGCGCGCCGCTCCCGCCGCCGTCAGCTCTTGTGGCGGATGATAGCCCCAGGCCACGCCCATGCCCAGCCCTCCCGCGGCGCGCACCATCTCCATGTCATAGCGGGTATCGCCGATGAGCACGGTGCGGCCTGGCGCCACCCCGGTTTCCTCCATGGCCCGCAGCACCATGCCCGGATGCGGCTTGGAGGGCGCATCGTCGGCGCATTGCAAGGTGACGAAATGCTCGCGCAGGCCGAAATGATCCAGGAGCGCATCGAGCCCGCGCCGCGCCTTGCCCGTGGCTATGCCCAGCAGAACATCCTCGCGCCCGCTGAGGCTCTCGATGGCCTGGCGCGCACCGGGAAACAGCGGCTCGAAGAAATCCGGCCCACGCCGCAGGGCGAGAAAGGCCTCGCGGTAGGCATCGGACAGCTTGCGGTGCATCGTCTCGTCCAAATCCGGGGCCAGCGGCTCCATGGCCTCGGGCAGCGACAGGCCGATGACCTTGCGCGTTGCCGCATCCCCCGGATAGGGCACGCCCAGGGCCGCAAAGGCGGCGCGCATGGCCGTGGCGATATTGTGCTGGCTGTCCACCAGCGTGCCGTCACAGTCGAACAGAACCAGTTTCAGGCCTTTCTCCATGGCTCACAAGTCCTCGTCATCCATGCCGTCATCATAGCGCCCCGGATCGAACCCCAGCAGCCGGAAGGTGCGCTCCATGTGTTCGGGCAAGGGCGCGGTGATGTCCAGCGTGCCCCCCGAAGGATGCGGAAAGCTGATGCGCCGCGCGTGCAGGTGCAGGCGCGGCTCCACTCCGTCGGGCAGCCCCTCCAGACCTTCGTATTTGCCATCGCCCAGGATGGGATGGCCGATGAAGGCCGCATGGGCGCGCAACTGGTGCTGGCGGCCCGTCACCGGCTTCAGGGACAGCCAGGCGGCCACCGGCGCGGCCTTGTCCACCACCGCGTAATAGGTCACCGCCTTTTGCGCCTTTGTGTCACCATGCCTTGCCGGGCGCACCCGCTCGCCCTGGCGCGTCATGGTCTTGATCAGCGCCATGCCGATGCGCCCCTGCGCCGGGCGCGGCACGCCATGCACCACGGCCCAGTAGATCTTGCGCACCGCCCGCGAGGCAAATAGCTTGCCCAGCCTGGCCGCCACATGGCGTTTTTTCGCGATCACCAGCGCCCCGGAGGTATCCCGGTCCAGCCGGTGCACCAGGCGCGGCCGCTCGCCATAATCCGCCTCCAGCGCCGCCAGGTAGCGGTCCAGATGCTCAAGGGTCCTGGAGCCACCCTGCACCGCCAGGCCCGAAGGCTTGTTGATGACCAAAAGATCGGCATCCTCGTGCAGGATCAGGCTGTCGAAGAATTGCCGCTCCTCCTTGCTCAGCGCCCGCGCCGGCTGAGGGCGGCGGGCCGGATGTGCCCCGCGCATGTCCTGCGGCAATGGCGGGATGCGGATGATGTCGCCCGCGCCGATGCGCGCCGCCGCCTTGGCGCGCCGCCCGTTGAGGCGCACTTCGCCCTTGCGCAGCAGCTTTTGCAGCCGCGAAAAGGGCAGGGCGGGGTAATGCAGCCGCAGCCAGCGGTCCAGCCGCATGCCGGCCTCATCGGCGCTCACCGTGTGATGGCAGACCTGGCTCACGGGGCATAGACCGCCCGCATGAGCGCCATGCCGGCAAAGACCGCGATCAGCGCCAGCCCCACCGTGCCCATGGCATAGAAGAGGGCCACGATGGGGTGCTTGCGGTCATAAAGGAAGGCGAAATCCAGCGAGAAGGTGGACAAGGTGGTGAAGCCGCCCAGCACCCCGGTGGTCAGAAAGGCGCGCATCTCCTGCGAGGCCGACCATTTCAGCGCCATGTAGGTGATCAATGCCCCCATGGCGAAGGAGCCGGTGATGTTGACGATGACCGTTCCCCAGGGGAATTCATGGCCAAGAAGCCGCGTCGCCAGCACGCCCACGATATAGCGCCCTGCCGCGCCTATCGCCCCGCCCGCGGCCACGGAAGAAATCATGGAAGGAGTCATGGTGAAATGTCCGGGAAAGCCTTGCCCGATTCTCGTTCAGGCAGGAAAGTCGCCGCCTTGATAGGCAATCGGGGCAAAAAATGCAAGGATCGGGCTGCAAACCGGCATGGCGGCCCTGTGGCACGATGCCGCACACTTTGAGGCCGTTTCGCCGCCAAATGGCCTCCAATCGGCCAGAACTGTTCAGATATCTATATTCCGCCCGCCATAACAAAGAGCCTGACCGGCCTGCTAGATATAAACGCTCCCTCTGGTCATGAAAAAAAGTCACATGGGAAAGGGGGCACATCGGTTATGATGACGGAAATGATATTCAGGCCGGTGATAATGATAACGAGAGGCAGAACATGCGGGTATTGAGCGTGAAGGAGCGATGCGTGGCAGACGAGATCAGATACATTGAGAGCATGAGCGCCGATCTGGCCAAAATGGCGCACAAGCTGAACAATCCATTCTTGGCCTATCTGCTCACCATGGTCTCCCTGGAAGCCAGGGAGCAGGCCGCAAAGGCCCTGGTCAGCGAGTGACTGGGCCGCCTCCTCGAGGGAGGTGATTTCAAGAGCGCCGCACACTGGCCAGACATGCGCGCTGTGGTGCACGGGTTTTGACAAGGAGAGGCCGGATGACCCCGCCTCTCAGCCTGCTTTGGCGGCGCGTGCAGGCCAGGGCAAATACCGCTTTGAAAAAAACGACCTCCAACGCCTGCGCTCCCTCTCAGGCCCGCAAGAACATGACTGAGTGACGGCTCTGGATGTGCCCGGATCTTCAGTCTCCCGTCCCGGCATCTGCCGCCGCGTGCGGATCGAGGCTTTGCAGGTAGGCCAGGATATCGGCGATCTGATCGAGGCGCAAAAAGCGCAAGGCCAGCATGTCCGCCCCCGGCACGCCATTGCGGATCTTGTGAATGGCCTGCTGCGGCCTGTGGCGCGCCACCCAGCCGAGGGCCGG